>JADHLJ010000126.1 GCA_016780745.1 Alphaproteobacteria bacterium
GAAGGCGAGGACAAGCGAACTTGAGCTATTTCCGAATGCCGCGCCCGCCAGTGTGACTTCCTCATCGAAGGCAAGGCCCCGTCGAAAAATCATCCACGACGGCAACGGCCGCCAACGCATTGGACGCTGGCGGCCGTCTTCGTTCAACGAGACCTGGACGCCTCAATAGGGCGCGATCTTAATCCAGTTTTGATCTCCTTGTTCGATATGCTTGGCGATGTCCGCGCGCCATTTCTTCTGAGCGCCAGCATGTACTTTTAGGTAGAGCTTGTTGTCGACGATCTGCCAAACGTTCGGGTCGCCGGGGCGCTTATAGTTCTGCGATGCCGCCCAAGCGCAGTAACCATCGTATTGCGGGGCGAAGGCTTTTGGATCACCAGCGAAGATGTCCCGGTTTTCCGCGGAAGAGAAGTACCAGACGGCGCCATTCCAAAAATGGTGAAACTTCGCTTGGCCTTGGACGGGCTTGCCTTCCCTGAAATACGAGACCGAATCGTGCCCGCCGATCGCGGTGGCCAACTGATTTGTCGCGTTCGCGGTCTGCCCGAGGAACACGCTGGCTAGCAGCGCGGCGGCGACAAGAAATGTCTTGAACATTTTCCCTCCAAATTTTGGGCCTTCGCCCTTCATTGCGTGGTTCGCCATGGCGCTTCCATCAACTGAACGCGCCAGCCTACAAGCAGATATCAAAGCAAAAATTCCACGGTATCCAATCACCATGGATCACATTTAATTCAATTTAATTTAATTTAATTGAATTGAGAAATGGGTGCGTCGATCAAAGCTTCGTCATCGCCTTGGGCTATCTTGATCAGTCCACACGATCGCGTGACGATTACCAGAACCATTTCATGGTTCCGCACGCCGAGAAGGTCTCTTTATGCCCAGGCTAGCGGCGAATAATCAGTGTTTCAGGCGCGCGGCCTATACCGGCCAGCCTTTCGGCTACTCCGCCGGAACCGGCTCGGGCGCGTTTTTCCTGGCACGCCGATCGGCTCGCCACACGGCAAGGTTCTCGCGCACCATCAAGGCGCAGGGCGTGACAAGTAGGGTCAAGATACTGGCGAAACCTAGGCCGAAGACAATCGCGCTGGCCAGCGAAACCCACCACTGGGTCGACGGCGCGCCATGGGTGATCTCGCGGGTGACGAAGTCGATATTGACCTGGAAGACCATCGGCAGTAGCCCCAGGATCGTCGTCACCGTGGTCAACAGAACCGGTCGCAGGCGTTGGGCGCCGGTGCGCAGCACGGCATCCATGGCATCGCTTGATCGTTTCTTCATGTGATCGAACGTGTCGATCAGCACGATATTGTTGTTCACCACGATCCCCGCCAAGGCGATCACGCCGACACCCGTCATCACGATGCCGAAGGGTTTGCCGGTTACCATCAGGCCGAGCATCACGCCGATGGTCGACATGATCACGGCGGAGAGGATCAGGAACGCGCTGTAGAAGCTGTTGAACTGGGTCACCAGGATGATCGCCATCACGAACAGCGCGACGCCGAAGGCCTTCATCAAAAACGCCTGAGCTTCGGCTTGCTCTTCGTCCTCGCCCTTGAACACCACCTCGACGGTTTCCGGTAGCTCCACCGTCGCCAGCCATTCCCGCAGCTCACGGGCCTTGGCATCCGGCAGCACGCCTGGCTGAACGTCGGCTTTCACTGTCATCACTCGGCTGGCGTCGACCCGCTTGATGGTGCCGACCTTGGGTTCCGGCGACCAATCGATAAAGCCGGAGATCGGTACCAGACCCTTTTCGGTCAGGATCCGGATGCGCTGCAACTGGTCGAGCTTGCGGTAGGCCTCGGGGTAACGCACCACGACGTCGATTTCCTCGTCGCTATCGTCGGGGCGATACTCGGTGATCTTCAATCCCTTGGTGACGAGCTGAACATAGTTTCCGACCAGGGCGACGTCGGTGCCGAACTTGGCCGCTTGCGCGCGGTCGACCTTGAGGCGCCATTCGATTCCCGGAATATCCCGGTCGTCCTCGATATTGGCCAACCCTTCCATCTGGTCGAACTGCTCGCGGACCAGGGAGACGGTTTGCACGAGATCGCCCGGGTGGTCGGACCGAACCTGAATCTGCAACGGTTTGCCGGTCGGCGGCCCGGCCTTGTCCTTGGCCGGCTCAACCACGATGCCCGCGTAGGACGCGGCGCGCTCGACGATCATGTCCAGGGTTTCCTGGGCGGGGCGGCGTTCCCGCCAGTCCTTGAATTCGAGCAATATCGAGCCGATGACATCCTCGGCGATGTCCTGACCACCGCCGTCGGCCTTGCCGACGAAGGTGTACACCGACTTGAACTCATCCAGCGCCAGCACCTCGCGCTCGACATCAAGAACCAGCGCGGCCTTTTCGTCGGTGGAAAGGTTGCCCCGGGCGTGGATATAGACCTTGGCGTTCTCCGGCTCGACCTCCGGGAAGAACTGCACCCCGTTGCCCGCCACCGCGTAGAAATACTGAACGCCGATCAGCATCGCGAAGGCGCCGGCCAGGATCTTTCCGGGATGCCGGAGCGCGCGGCGTAGCACGCGAATGTAGAGCCCGGTCGCGCCGGTAATCTCCGAAAGATCGCCTTGCTCGGCAAGCGCGAGATTGCGGGTGGCCGCGGGGTCCTGGGCGCCGGGCTTGCCGATCCGCGCACCCAGCGCCGGCACGAACAGCAGCGCCATCAGGAGCGACGCGGATAGGGTCGCGACCAGGGTGATCGGCAGAAATTTCATGAACTCGCCGACGACGCCCGGCCAGAATATCAACGGCATGAAGGCCGCCAGGGTGGTCGCGGTGGACGCGGTGATCGGCCAGGCCATGCGTTTCGCCGCGTCGCCATAGGCCTGCAGGCGGGGGGCGCCCTCGGCCATCTTGCGATCCGCGAATTCGGTGACCACGATCGCGCCGTCGACCAGCATCCCGACCGCGAGAATGAGGCTGAAGAGCACGACGATATTGATCGTCAGCCCGAGCATCGAGAGTACCAGAATACCGAGCAGGAACGAGCCGGGGATCGCGACGCCGACCAGCACGCCGGAGCGCCAGCCGAGCGCGCCGACGATCACCACCATGACCAGCAGGACGGCGCTCAGCACGTTATTCTGCAGATCGGTCAGCATTCGCCGGATATTGGTCGAGCGGTCTTGCGAGAAAGTGACCTGCACGCCTTGCGGCCAGTCGCGCGAGGCGTCGGCGACGACCGCGCGGACCTTCTCGATCGTCTCGATGATGTTCTCGCCGGTGCGTTTTGAGATCTCAAGCCCGATCGACGCCTCGCCGGACAGCCGGGCGACGGAATCCCGGTCCTTGAAAGTGCGCTGGACATAGGCGATGTCGCCGATGGTGACCACCGCGTCGCCATCAACCTTGATCGGCTGGGTCAGGATATCCTGGAGATTTTCGTACAGCCCTGGAACCTTGATCGGAAAGCGGCCGTTGCCGGTATCCATGGTCCCCGCCGCCACCAGCATGTTGGAGCGCGCGACGGTTTGCAGCACGGCGACGGAATCAATGCCGAAGCTGTCCATGCGCAGGGGATCGACGACAACCTCGATCAATTCTTCCCGATTACCGGTGAGCTTGGCCTCCAGAACCGTGCCGATGCCCTCGATCCGGTCCCTGAGGCCACGGGCCAGATGCAGCAGCCTGCGCTCGGGAATTTCGCCGGACAGCGTCACCACCAGCACCGGGAACAGGCTGACATTGACTTCATGGACCGTCGGCTCGTCGGTGTCGTCCGGTAGGTCCGGTTGCGCTAGGTCGACTTTCTCGCGTACGTCCGTCAAGGCTTTGTCGGCATCGAAACCGGCGTCGAATTCAAGAACCACGCTGGCGCCGCCCTCATAGCCGTTGGCGCGCATTTCCTTCACGCCCTCGATGCCGCGCAGCTCGGTTTCCATCGGGCGCAGTAGCATCCGTTCGGCATCCTCGGGCGAGATGCCGTCGTGATGCATCTGCACGTAGACGATCGGGATATTGACGTCGGGATCGGATTCCTTGGGAATATCGATATAGGCGATGGTCCCGGCGATCAGGATCAGCAGCAGCGCCGACAACGTGGTGCGGGATCGTGAGAGCGCGGCATTGATGATCGCGTTCACGAGGAGGCTCCAGGGCTGTTCTTCTCGGGCATCGGCGCGACCTTCTCGCCGGCGACCACGAAGTCCTGGCCGACGGTGATGACATTGGCCACGGCCGGCAATCCGGTCACGAAGACCTCGCGGTCGGTTCCGCCGACGATGCGCACGGGGCGGAAGACAACGGTGTTGGTCTCGTCCACGGTTTTAAGGCCGAGTTTGCCATCTGAATTCAAGGTGAAAAGCGCCGCGGAAATCCGATGGGCCGGGATCGGCGGCAAGGGAAGCGCAAGCTCGGCGGTTACCCCGGCGACCAGTGCGGCATCCGGATTAGGGATCTCCAGTTCAACCCTGAAGGTTCGGGTGTTCGGGTCGGCGGCGGAGGAAACGAAGCGGACGACGCCTGGGAATTCCGAGCCGTCGGCCAGTTTGGCGCGCGCGGCCTGGCCAAGCTCTAGGTTCAGATAGTCGCGTTCGGACACATGCGCGGTAACCAGGAGTGGGTTGAGATCGATCAATTCGGCGATCTCATCGCCTTTGCGCAGCACGTCACCGATCTCGACATGACGCTCGTTCAGAACGGCGCCGAACGGCGCGAAGATGACCGTGTTCCGAAGATCCGTCAGCATCCGGGTGAGCTGTCGCTTCGATGCCTGAAGGTTCGCGAAGGCCTCGGCGAGCCGGGTTTGCGCCTGAAAACCCTTTTTCGCGAGTTTCTTGGCGGCGTCGTGCTCCAATTCGCGTTGCTTGACCCTGGCTTCGGCCTCTTCGACGCGGGCGGGCCAATCTTCCTCATCGAACGACATGAGCATCTGGCCACGCTTGACCGCCTGGCCTTCTTTCGCGCCGACCAGCTTTACCCGCCCGTCGAGTTGCGAGCGAATGGTGATTTGGCGTGATGCCTCGGTCTGACCAGTGACCAGAATGACCGAGGCATAGTCCTCGGCGGTGATCCGGCGCGTGCGCACCGCGGTCGGCGCGCGCTCCTTCTTGGTCGCCGCGCCGGTGGCGGGCGCCGGGTTCTGCTCGGCCGCCTGTGTCGGCGGGGTTTCGCCGAGCTGCCCGGAAAGGATCCAGCCCCCGACGGCCAGGGCCAGGATGCTTGCCGTGATGATTGAACCTCTGATTTTCATCGCTTTTGCCTTCGGCTTGGGGCGGTTTGCATCATGTCGTCAGTCCGCGGCGTTGCGGTTTTGCTCGGACACTCGGTTGATTAGTTCGGCTCGGTTCGCCTCGAGATAGTCGGCGGCCGCCTGGTAAACCGCGCGTCCGAACCCCCGCACGAAGCCATGCCCGATATCGCAAGGCCCTTGCGCGTCCAGCTCGTCCATATGCGCAAGCGCCCCTTTGAAAAAGGCGATGCGCGCGTCGATCAGCGCATTGATCCGGCGTGGCGGCAGATGTTCGGCGAAGAACAACAGGAAAAGGAAGTCCGAGCGAATCTGGTCCGGGCCCGGCGTGATCTCCAAGGTGGCGAACAGCGCCTCTCGACCGGCTGGGGTCAAGCGGTACATTTTCTTATCCGGCTTGCCGTCCTGGGCATGTTCGGTCAGCGTCACCATGCCTTCGTCGGCGAGCCGCGCCAGCGCCGGATAGATGGCGCCGAAAGACGCGGTCTGAAAATGCGCGAAGGGACCTTCCTCGAAGGCCTTCTTGATCTCGTATCCACTCGCTTCACCCTTCGAGAGTACAGCGAGGCATAGGGTTTTGACGTCCATGATGGTTTCCGTCGCCGAAGTATATCTCGGCGCAATATATGCCGGTTCGATATATATGGGAGTCGACGGCACGACGACAAGGGCGAAAGGGAGAATTTTCGAACATTGGTGCCCTGCCGGAATGACTCGTGTCATTTGACGTCGCCGGGGTCGCGTGATTTGCTCGACCGACAGGATCAACAGCCGGCGAGCGCATGATGACAGGAATTCAAAAATACCTGATTTTGTTCACTTTTCTCGTGATTTTCCTGGCGTTTCCCCAGGGGTCGCTGCTGGCGCGAGACAATACCTATACGCCCGAGGAAATCGCCGCCAAGGCCGAGGGATTCTTCGGCGATACAACCGAGGGGCTGGCCAAGGCGATCGAGAAGGTTTTCAACGACCTCGGCCGACCCAACGGCTACATCGCCGGCGAGGAAGTCAGTGGCGCGATCGGCATTGGTCTGCGATATGGCAAAGGGAATCTGAACCGCAAGTCAGCGGCCTCGCGCAAGGTTTTCTGGCAGGGCCCGTCGATCGGCTGGGATGTCGGCGGAAACGCGTCCAAGGTTTTTACCCTGGTATACGGCCTCGAAAGTGACGGACAGTTGTTCCAGCGGTTTCCCGCCGTCGAGGGCAGTTTCTACTTCGTCGCCGGTCTCGGGGTGAGCTACCAGCAATCCGGCAAGGTTGTCCTGGCGCCGATCCGTACCGGTGTTGGCCTGCGCACCGGGGCCAATGTCGGCTATTTGCACTACGGATCGGAACATTCGTGGTTGCCGTTCTGAGCCGCGCTTGGGACAATCCATAGTGATCCCACGCGGGGCTAACCTCATAGAAAACTGGATATTCCATGCGCCTAGACGACAAGGTGACCGTGACGTGCACCGACACGGATAAGACCATGCCCGGCACCATCGTGCGGATGCGCGGCGAATGGGTGGATGTGGAGGTCGGAGAGCTGATGATCAGTCTTCGCAAGGCCAAGGCGGGGCTTTGGGTCGGCTCCAAGGCCGGCATGGAGTTCACCGTCCAAGATGTGTCGTAAGCCGGTCACGGCGCGGTCGCCATGCGAAACGCCGTTGTCCTAGGCGCGGGGATTGGCGGGCTGCTCGCGGCGGGTGCTCTCTCCCGTCACTTCGAGCAGGTCGTGGTTCTCGACCGCGACCAGATCCCCGATACGCCAGTGTCCAGGGTTGGCGTGCCCCAGGGACCGCAAGTCCATGCGGTGATGAAGCGCGGCGAGCTTGCCATCGAGAACATTCTGCCGGGCTTTCGCGGGCGTCTGGCGGCGGCTGGCGGCACCAGCTTGCGGGTCGGGCTGGACTTCCGGGTTTTCGAGGGTGGCGGTTGGCATCCGCGCCGCGATCTCGGGTTCACGCTCTCCAGCCAGACCCGGGCCTTGCTGGAGCAGGTTATCCGCGAACGACTGCTTGCCAACGGCAATGTGACATTGCGGCAACGCCAGCGTTTTCGGGGTCTGACGTCGACTGCTGGCGGCGTGGTAACCGGCGTTGCCTTCGAGGGGGAAGGCGCGGAGGAGATATCCGCCGATCTGGTCATCGACGCCATGGGGCGCGGCAGCCCGATCCCTGATTGGTTGGCGAGGAATGGTTACGGCGAGGCGCCTTCGGTGGCGACCGGGATTGACCTCTATTACTCAACCATCCTGTTTCATGTGCCCGAGCGTTGGCGCGGAGAGCCCTGGTGTCTTGTGCTAAGGGCCACGGCACCGGACCAAGTCCGGGGCGCGACGGTGGTTTCGATCGAGGATGACCGTTGGCTCTTGAGCATGGTGAGCCGGTTCGACGACCGGCCCCCGACGACGGTCCCGGATTGCCTCACGTTTCTGGAAGGCTTGGAATCACCGGAGATTTACGAACGCATCCGCCATGCTGAACCCGCCGCAAAGGCTCGGCGGTTTCACATTCCCGAGTCGAGGGTTCGTTTCTTTGAAAGGATGCCGGGATATCCAAGGGGCCTGTTGCCGCTTGGTGATGTCATCGGGACCTTCAACCCGCTTCTGGCCCAGGGCATGAGCATCGCGGCGATTCATGCCGAAACCCTGGGCGAGACGTTGATCAAGAATGTCGACGCGGCGGGCGGGCTGGATCTCGATGGCCTCGCGTCGGACTATATGCCGGCGGTCAGCGCGCTCAGCCATCGGGCCTGGAGCACCGGCGCCTATGTCGATCACCTCTATCCGAGGACCGGTGGAGAGCGCCCAGCGAATTTCGAGGCCTATCATCACTTCCGCAAAGCGCTTCGCCGCGCCATGGAGGCGGATCCCGAAATCCACCGCCGGGCGATTCGCGTGGCGCAGATGCTGGATCCGTCCTCGGTGTTGCCGCGGGATCGGATCCTCGCCGAGTTCGGGTCCGAAGGGGCTTAGGCCGCGAAACGCATCGTCACTTGGCCCAGCACGCCATAGTCGACGGTCACCCTGTCACCGGCGGAAACCGGTAGCGGTACGGCGCAGGTGCCGGTTGTCACCACCGCGTCCGCCCGCATCGTCATGCCGAAACGGGACAGCTCATTGACGATCCAGGTGAGGGCGACCCGAGGGTCTCCCAGCACGTTGGCGCCAATGCCGTCATGGGTGATGCCACCCTCGATTGCCGCGGTAACCTTGTGGGTTACGAGATCTATGTCGCGCCATGCTTCCGGCATCGCCGCGCCGAGCACGAAATCATGGGTGCAGGCATTGTCGGCGATAAGCTGCGCCGCGCCGGCCCGCTCGAACGGTTCGAACCGCGAATCCGGAATCTCGATCGCCGGATGTAGCGACGCAACAGCCGCCAGCACCTCCTCGACGCGGTACTCATCATCTCGTGGGCCGAGATCCTGGGCCATGCGAAAGGCGAATTCAGGCTCCGCGACCGCCATTCGGTTGTGTCCGAAGTCCAGGGTCGCGCCGTCCTCGAAGACATGTTCGGCCAAGAGCCGACCGGCCACCGGGCCGTCGACGCCGATATGCTTTTGCCCCGCCTCGCTGGTCGCGGCGATTTTCCAGCCAACCGGCGGATTGCCGCTAAAAGACTCGTAATGGGCTTGAATTGCATAGGCATCGCGGCGGTCGCTTGGGCGAAGATCCGGCGGCAAGGCCACGATAACCTCGCCGTCTCGCCAGCAGCGCCAGATCAGCTCGGCGGCCTGTCTTGTTTGGGTTTCATCAAGCATCAGGCTCTACCAAACCTCGCCATGCGGGCGAATTTCGACATTGAAGCTCCAGGCCCCCTTGGGTTGATGGGCGATGTGATAGACCTCGCCGGCTATTTCCTCGGGCTTGATGAAATAGTCGTCCGGCTTGTCCGGTTGGCGCTTGCGGGTCCAGCGCAGGTCAATCACCGCGTCGATGGTCACATAGGCCACGTGCACGCCCTTTGGGCCGGCGTCGCGGGCGATGGACTCGGCGAGGATACGCTGGGCGGCCTTCGACGGCGCGAAACCGGCATAGCCGCCCCGACCGCGATGCGCGGCGGTGTTGCCGGTGCAAATGATGGCGCCGCCACCGGCCTCGATCATCGCCGGGGCCGTGAGCCGGGCCAGATGCAGCAGGGCCATGGTGTTGACCTGGAAATTCGCCTCCAGCGCCGCGGGATCAACCTCCAGGAAGTTGTCCCAGGCACCGCCCACGGCGTTGTGGATGACGACGGACGGCGCGCCCAGGTCGCGGGTCACCGCCGCCACGGTCTCCGCCAGTGCCTCGGCATCGGTGACATCACAGGGATAGGCGTGGGCGCGATCGATCTCGCCGGACAGGGTTTCCAGTCGATCGGCGCGGCGAGCCAGCATTGCGACGTCATAGCCCTCGGCGGCGAATTTGCGGGTGATCGCCGCGCCGGTGCCCCATCCGACACCGGTGATTAAACAGACCTTGCGCGCCATTGGCTGTACTCCTCACGATACGCGGATCAGTGTAGCAGCCTCGTTCCGGCGGGGAATGGCGGCGGCGCGCGCGATCTCAACCTTGATGGACGCTGTCGAGATCGTGAAGAAACCGCCGAGCCGGCTTCGCCCGCCCTATAATCCCGGAAAGGATGAGCAAGCCGGAGGGATGATGATGGCGGATATGAGCGGCAAGGTGGTGATCGTCACCGGCGGCGCCGGTGGATTCGGGCGGGCCTTCACCAAGGCGTTTCTCGATGCCGGAGCCAAGGTCGCGGCCCTGGATGTCACCGAGGAGGGGCTGGCGAGCCTGCGGGACGAGCATCGCGGCGTGAACGAGGACCGGCTGATGACCGAAAAGGTCGATATCGCCGATTTCGCGAGCTGTCAGGCGGCGGTGGACCGGGTGGCCGAGCGCTTTGGCGGCGTCACGGTGCTGATCAACAATGCCGGGCTGGGCATGGGCTCCGTGAAGGAAAACCACCACATCGAGCTGATCGGGATCGACGAGGTGACGCCGGAGATCTGGAACCATATGGTCGGCGTCAACCTCACCGGCCCCTGGAACATGACCAAGGCCTCGATCGGTTATCTTCGCGAGGCGGAGCGGGCGCGGATCATCAACGTGACCACCAGTTTCTTCACCATGCTGCGCGGCAAGTTTCAGCCCTATGGCCCGTCGAAATCCGGCTTCGAGGCGATGAGCGCGAGCCATTCGGCGGAGTTCGAGGAAGAGGGAATCATGGTCAATGTGGTGGTGCCGGGCGGCCCCGCCGATACCCCGATGGTGCCGGACGGCGCCGGATTCGATCGCGCGGATCTGGTCCAGCCGGCGAACATGACCTATCCGGCGCTTTGGCTGTGTTCGGAGGAGGGCGACGGGATGACCGGTAATCGCTATATCGCGGGTCGCTGGGACAAGGAAAAATCGATCGCGGAGAACCGCGAGGCGACCGAGGCGCCCATCGGCTGGCCGGACCTGGCCGGTGACCCGGTATGGCCCGGCGGCAAGCCGGACGCGTAACGCGGGGCCTCGGTTAAAACCATTTCAAGAGCTTCATGATCGCGAGCTGCACGGCGATCAGCGCGACCATGGCGACGACCACGATGGTGAAGGCGCTGGCATTCTCGGCGCCGGGTATGCCGCCGACATTGATGCCCAGGAGGCCGGTAATGAATCCCAACGGCACGAACACGGCGGCGACCAGCGAGAGGATGTAGGTATTGCGGGCTTGGCGCGCCTCGCTCTCGGCGCGTATCTGCTGATACAGCAACTCCGCGCGTTCATTCATCAGGTCCAGATCTTCGACCAGACGTAGCACCTCGTTGGTGCGCTCGGCCAATTGCTGGCGAAGCTCCTCGCCAAACCAGTCGGGGTCGAGTACCTGCATTCCGCTGACGGCTTGATATTGCGGGCGGACATAGCGGCGCATCAAATTCAGGCGACGGCGCAGCGACAGTAATTCCGACTGATCCTCCGGCGACAACGTCTCCAGTGCTTCCATGCGGTCGAGGGCTTCATTGATCTCATCCTCCCGCGTCGACAAGCGCTCGGAAAGCCCTTGGATGATCGCGAGGATAAGTTCGGCACTGCCGCGAGGGCCGGCGCCCGCCTCAAGTGCCGACCGCTGATCCTGCACCGCCATGATCCGGTAGCGCCGCGAGCTGACCACCATGTTGTTGCGCGCCGCGATGCGCACCGAAATGAGTTCCTGATCCACCTCTGGGTTAAGATTGACACCTCGCAACACGATCATCGTGAGGTCATCGATGTGCCAGGACCGTGGCCGGGTTTGCTCGGTATTCAGCGCGCGGATGGCGAGCGGCGAGAACCCCAGCGTCGCCAGCAACGCCTCGGCCCCGCTATCCGAGCGATCCAGGTGGACCCAACGCCAGTGCCCGTCCGGAATGGGGGTTACCACGGCATCGACATCCAGCCAGGCAATCTCTCCCTCGCGGGTGACCTCGACGGCAAATACGATGGAATTTTCCATGACGGCCCTTTTCCGGTGTCACA
>JADHLJ010000127.1 GCA_016780745.1 Alphaproteobacteria bacterium
AATGGTTTTAAAAGATCGCTGATCTTCCCGACGAAAGCACAATACCGGCCGGGAAAATCAACGTCTCGATGTTTAGAAGGCCGGCTTGCCTCGCCGCCCGCCAAGGACACACCTTGCGCCGAGCCTGACTCGGATACCGGTGACGGGTTGGACCGTCAGTCGCCCCCCATCCCGTAAATCTCTCGCGCCGCTTTCTCGGTCACGTATCCGTCGCGCACGTCCTCCAACAGGGCCGCGCGGTCCCGCTCGCCGGGATCGCCATAACCGCCGGAGCCAGGGACCTGGAGGTGGATCTTGCCGCCATCGGGAACGTCGAAACCGCCCTTGCCCGGCGTCGGTTTGAGGGTGCCGTCGTTGGCCTCGGTCCAGATCCGGGCCGCCATGCCCGCCCCGCCGCCGGCCAGGCCGAACGGCGCCGATAGGGTTCGCTCCAGACAGGATGATGCCCGCGCCTTGTGGCCCAGCACGCTCCAGGTCCGGTGCGCCGCGAGACCGCCCCGATACTTACCGGGACCACCGCTATCCGGCGTGAGCGCGTATTCCTCCACCCGAACCGGAAAGCTCATTTCCAGCACCTCGATCGGCGTGTTCATGGTGTTGGAGATGCCGCTGGCGACCGCGTTGATGCCGTCCTTGTTGGGCCGGGCGCCAAAGCCACCCTTGATGGTCTCGTAGGAGACATAGCGCTGGCCGTTGCGCGGGTCCTTGCCGCCGAAGGTGACGACCGCCGACGTCCCCTGACTGCAGGTCATCACATTATCCGGCCAGAACGGCGCCACCGCGCCGAAAGTCATGTCGCAGACCCGGTGCGAAATCTCGTGATTGGCATAGACCACCGGGGACGGGAATTCGGCGTTCAGCACGCAGCCCTTGGGCGCGGTGACGGTGATGGTCCGCCAGCACCCTGAGTTCGGCGGCGCCAACCCATCGGGGTCGACAATCGTCTTGAGCGCGGTGAAAACCCCCGAGGCGGTGACCGAGAGCGGCGCGTTCATCGGGCCGCTGACAGCCGGATCGGTGCCGTCGAAATCCACCTCCAGCGCGTCGCCGGTCTTCTTGACGCGCATGCGAATGGTGAAGGGTTTATCCTCGGTATCACCTTCCTCGATGATCCCGTCTCCGTCGCAGAAGTCCTCGAAGCGGGACTCTCCGTCCGGTAGGCGCGAGAGCAAGGTGCGCATCATCCGCTCGGAGTAGTTCATCACCTCGGCCATGGCGTCGACCAGCGTGTCGGTCCCGTATTTGTCGGCGAGCGCGCCAAGCCGCTGTATCGCCCGGCGATTGGCGGCGATCTGGGCACCGAGATCGCCTCGCCGCTCCTCCGGCGTGCGGACATTGGCGAAGATGATCGCGTCCACGTCGCGGTTCAGCACACCTTTGGAGTAGAGCTTGATCGGCGGCAGGCGCAGGCCCTCGCCGAAAATCTCGGTCACCGCGCCGTAACTGCCTGGCGTGGCACTGCCGACATCCGGCCAGTGGGCGCGGATACCCGCGAAACCGATCAATTTGCCGCCATGGAAAGCTGGCGTAACCACGTTCACGTCCGGCAAGTGACTGCCGCCGAAATACGGGTCGTTGTGGATGTAGACATCGCCATCCTCGAACACGTCGAAGGCCATGGCGACGGCCTTGACCGCGTCCGGCATCGAGCCCAGATGGATCGGCAGGTCCGGGCCCTGAGCCACCATCTGACCGGTCGCGTCGAAGATGCCGCAGGAGTAATCACCGGCGACCTTCAGGATCGGCGAGTAGGCGGTCTTGGCGAGGACGATCTTCATCTCCTCCGCCGCCGCGTAGAGCGAATTTTTAATGACCACGAAAGTGGCCGGATCAAACCCTTTAACCGTCGAGCCGAGATCACTCATGACGCGTCTCCCGTCAGCTTGGTCAACAAGATAAAGCCTCGATCATCCATGCGCGCGGACCATGCGGGCGGCACGACGATGGTTGAGTCGAGAGACTCGATGATCACCGGCCCCGCGAGACTGTCGCCGGGCGCCATGCGGTCGCGGTCATGAACCGGGGTATCGAGCCGGCCCGCGCCCTCGAACCAGACGGGTCGCCGGGCCTTCTCGCTTCCCTCCCCGCTCGCCGATATCTTTTGCGCCAGGGTGAGGCCCGGTAACCGCGCCGCCGCCGACAGGCGCAGGGTGACGATCTGTACCCTCTCGCTCCGGTTGGCGTGGCCGTAAGTTAGCTCGTGCTTGTCATGATATCCATCGGCAAGCGTGGACAGCGCGGCTTCGTCGATCTTGTTCGGCGCGGTGACGTTCAACTCATAAGCCTGGCGGATATAGCGAAGGTCCGCCGTGCGTTCCAGCAGCCATTCATCCTCGGGGATTCCGGTGCGCGCGAGCATGCGCCGGGCCTCGGTCTCCAAGTCCTGGTAGGCCGTCTCCAGCGCCGCCGGGTCGGCTTCATCCAGAACCGCGAAGAAGGTCCGGCCATAGTCTCGGCGGATGTCCGAGCCGACCAGTCCCAACGCCGAGAACGCCCCTGGGATCGGCGGCACAACCACCTCGGAGATCTCCAATTCCTCGGCCAGCGCGGCGGCATGCAGAGGGCCGGCGCCGCCGAAACAGATCAGCGAAAACTCGCGGGCATCATGGCCCCGCTCCACCGAAACGATGCGGAGCGCCTCGGCCATGGCGTTGTTGACCACCTGGATCACCGATGCCGCCGCCTGTTCCACCGAAAGACCCAGGGGGTCGGCGACTTTCTCCTTCATCGCCGCCTCGGCGCGGTTGTAATCAATGGGCAAATCCCCGCCGAGCAACGAGGTGGCGTCGAGCCGTCCGAGGATCAGGTTCGCGTCCGTTACCGCTGGCTCGGTCCCGCCCTGGCCATAACAGACGGGCCCCGGAGAGGCCCCGGCGCTACGTGGACCGACTCTGAGCGAGCCCGCGGGATCGACCCAGGCAATGCTGCCCCCACCGGCGCTCACCTCGGCGAGATCGATCACCGGCACCCGGATCGGATGGCCGGTGCCGTGCAGCCAGCGGCTGGCGCTGCCCTCCCCGCCGACCTCATATTCCGGCGTGGTTTCGATCTGTCCATCGCGAATCAGGCTGGCCTTGGCGGTGGTCCCTCCCATGTCGAAGGACAGTAGGTTCGGGCGTCCCGTTTGCTTCCCCGCCAGAGCCGCCGCGATCACCCCCGCCGCCGGGCCGGACTCCGCCGCCATTGCCGGCATCCGCAGACTTTCCTCGATCTCGAAGACGCCGCCGCCGGAGCCCATGACATAGGGCGCCGGAAGGCCCATCCCCTCAACCGCGCCCTTCAGACGCGCGAGATAGGAGGCCAGGATCGGGCCGACATAGGCGCAGATCGCCGTGGTGCTGGTGCGCTCGAACTCACGAATTTCCGGCAGCACTTCCGAGGACAGGAACACCTGAATGCCCGGCAGCGCGGCCCGCAGGCGCTCTCCCAACCGGCGTTCATGGGCGTCATTCAGAAAGGAGAACAGGAGCGAGACCGCGACCGCCTCGACCTCGGCGGCCTTGAGTTCCTCGATCAGCCCGTCGATCTCCTCCTCCGCCAGCGGGGTGACGACGGAGCCATCGGCGCCGATGCGCTCAGTCACCTCCATCCGGTGACGCCGGGCCACCAGCACCGAAGGCGGATCCTGGAACAGATCATAGAGATCGGCGCGGGCCGAGCGGCGCAGCTCCAGGATGTCGCGAAACCCGCGGGTGGCAATCAGGCCGACCCGGGCGCCGTTCTGTTGCAGGATCGCGTTGGTGACCACGGTCGTCGCGTGGGCCAGGAGCGAGACCGCGTCCGGCTTGATCGTATACCGCGAGATCGCCTGTTCCAGCGCTTCGATCACGCCCCGACCGAAGTCGTCCGGCGTGGAAGACACCTTGGTCACCCCGATCGAGCCATCGGCCTCGTCCACCACCGCCACATCCGTGAAGGTGCCCCCAATATCAACGCCGATACGCCAGGTCATGACTTTCTCCAGATCAACAGCTTACCGCGCCATCACGGCCGCGGCACCAGACACGGACAGAGTTGCCGCGCCCGGATTTGGGTCCATGTTGCCGGTGGATTATTTGTCCTCGTCCATCGGCAGCAATCCCTTTTCATTCAGGTACCGCTCCGCCACGGCGAAGGCATCCAGGGTCGCGGGGATGCCGCAATACGGGACCGTGTGCATCAGGGTCTCGCGGATTTCCTCAACCGTGCAGCCGTTATTCACCGCGCTTTGCAGATGCAGTCCCAACTCGTGCGGGCGGTTCAAGGCCGTCAGCATGGCCATGCACAGCATGCTGCGGAACTTCGGCTCCAGCCCCTCCCGGCTCCAGACCATGCCGAAGGCCGCTGTCTCCGAGAACTCCCGCAGTGGGGCGTTAAAGGCGTTGGTGCTCTCGTCCCGGCGCTTCAGGTAGTCGTCGCCGAGGGTCTTGGCCAACAGCTTGCGTCCGGTGTCTCGTGCCGATGTCATGATGGGTCTCCCAGTTCGTGGTTATCGTTGCGTTCGGGCGCCGGTCATCCCGTCGCCAGATCGATCAGCTCGCGGATGTCAGGAACGGTCTCCAGGGTATCCACCCGGTTGATCATCACCTCGGCGTCGACGTCCTTCAGGCCGCAGGCGGCGGACTCCCAATTGCGCCGGAACTTCGCCAGATGGGCATCCCGGGTCATCGGCTTGGCGGGGTTGCCATAGACCGTCTCGATCCGCTTGGAATGGACCGTGCCGTCGGCCATGTGGATGTCCACCTCGACCGGGGAGAGCGCGTTGGGATCGGGGTTGTCGTTCACCACGATCGAGACCTTGCGGGCAAGCGCGACCCGCTCGGGCGCGCGGATTGCCTCCAGGGTGAAGTCGTCGATGCCGATGAACCCACGGCTCAGCATCACGGCGGCGGCGTATTGGCCGTTGAGACGCGCGTAGTTGATCTCCATCGCGTCATGCACGGGCCGACCGACAAGGTGATTGGTCAGGGACGGAACCCGCGCTTCGACCTTGGTGATGGCGGCGGCATCGATCTCGGCTTCCTTTTGGAGTTCCTGGATCGCATCGACGATCCCGTGAGTGGCCCGACCACTGGGAAACGGCTTATGCGCGACCTCGGCGATACGCCAGGTTTTTCCCAATGTCGGTAGGACCGAGCGGATGTCGCCGGCTTTTTCGTACAGGCCGAAGAACCCGAAAGGCCCCTCCAGCACGCCGGTCAGACCGGGCAAGCCATGCTCCGCCAGATCGCAAGCGGCGACCGCGTTGCGGGCGTTAAGGCCAATCTGCAACGCCAGTATCGGCGAGCCCTCGGTATGGGCCTGCATGGTCCCGCAAAGCTGTGAGTAGCCGAGCGCGAAGGCTCTTAGCAGCGTATCCTTGTCATAGCGGCGCACAGCCCCCATCGCCGCGATGGCGGCGAAGGTGCCGGCGGTCGCGGGGCGAAAGAATTGGAGCCCGGTGCTGCACGCCACCCCAAGATTACAGGCGACATCGACCCCCAGGACCGAGGCTCGGATCAGGTTCGCGCCATCGGTTTTGCCGCGCCGGTCCGCTTCGGCGAGCAGTACCGACAACAACACGGTCATGGTGTGAATGACCGCTTTTTCATGCACGCAGTCAAATTCGGAATTGTGGATCTGATAGCCGTTCAGCAGCGCCGCGTCGGCGGGCGCGTAACCACCCTTTTGACCGAGCACCCGACATGCGCCACCGCTGGGATAGGCATTGAGCAACTCGCCGACATAGGGCCCGGTCGACCCCGCCAACCCCACACCGAAAGTGTCCAGGATATAGGTCTTGGCGGCCAGCCACGCCTCGTCGGCGATGTCCTTGCCTTCGGTGTTGATTACATGGTCGGCGAAAGCCTCGATCGCGTCCTGCATTCCGTCTACTCCGATGGGGGCGGGTAAAGCCCCTTCCAATGATTGGCGATCGCGCGCCGCGTGGTGATCCAGACATCGTCCTTGGCCAGGACGTGATCGACGAACCGCTCCAACCAGACAAACCGGCCTGGGCGTCCGATGATGCGCAGGTGCAGCCCCAGCGACATCATCCGCGGCTCGTCCGCGCCCTCATGGTAAAGCTGGTCAAAGGTGTCGACCGCGTAGCGATACCACTGCTCGGGCGTATAGGCCGGCGCCGTCCACATCTTCATATCGTTGCTGTCGACCGTGTAAGGCATGATCAGGATCGGCTTGCCGTCGACCGTGTCCCAAAACGGCACGTCGTCGGAATAGTCGTCCATGTGATACTCAAACCCCGCCTCAACCAGCAGGCGCCGCGTGTTCTCGGTAAGCAGATAGCGCGAAAGCCAACCGCTTGGCCGTGTTCCGGTCGTTTGCTCGATCGAGGCCACGGCCTTGGCGATAAACTCCCGCTCCTTGGCCTCGTCCATGTGAAACTGATGGACCCAGCGCCAACCGTGGCTGCACACCTCATGGCCGCCCTCGACGATCCGGCGCGCAAGGTCCGGCGCGCGCTCCAGGCTGAGCGCCGCCGCCGTGAAGGTCGCGGTCAGGCCGCGGCGTTCCAGAAGCTCCATGACCCGGGGCGCGCCGCGCTTGATCCCGTATTGGTAGTTGCTTTCGTTGCCGTAATTGCGCATCGGCTTGCGCGGCACGATGCCAAGCTCATCCACCGGTTCCGGTCCGCGATCACCCTCGGCGATCGACTGCTCGGAGCCTTCCTCGACATTGACGACGATGGACAGCGCCAACCGCTTGCCGCCCGGCCATATTGCTCCGGTCATGCGGCGACTACCCATTGCCGGATCAGCGCGCGACCGCCGTCGTCATGGCGCCAACCGAGCGGCCCTCTTGGCGTCACGGCGGGCGGGTAGTAGAGATCACTCATTCGGTCCTCGTACTTGATACTCCGGGGCGCAATCCTCGGCTGGGACGTTAGCAAGCCTTCGCGGACAAAGGGAGTCCGACACGCGGGCACAATCGTGATATCTGGGGAACCAACGACGATGGCTTTCAATAACGAAACCGTACTCATCACCGGCACCGCGTCCGGCATCGGCCACGCCGCCGTCCGCCGGTTCGCGGCCGAGGGCTGCCGCGTCATCGCCACGGTCGAGCGCGAGGATCAGATTGACGCCATGGCGGCGATGGACGGGGTCGCGCTGGCCACCAAGCTGGATGTGCGGCTTCCCGAGGACTGGGCCGGCGTGGTCGAGGCGGCCGGCGCCAAGCTCGGCGGCGTCGACATCCTGTTCAACAATGCCGGCGTCACGGTCTGGGGCGGGCTCGAGGAGACCGACATGGAGCTTTGGAACCGGATGATCGCCATCAATCTGACCGGCCAGTTCCTGGGCTGCAAGACGGTGGTGCCGGGCATGCTCGCCAAGGGCAAGGGCGCGATCGTCAACATGGCCTCGGTCAACGGCATCAGGGGCAATACCAAACTGATCGGCTATTCCGCGGCCAAGGGCGGGATCGTCGCCATGACCCGCTCTCTGGCGCTGGATTACGCGACCAAGGGGATACGGGTGAACTGCATCTGCCCAGGCACGATCGACACGCCGATGGCCCAGACCTCGATCGATATCGCCGAGGACAAACAGGCGGCGATCGACGCGCTGAACGCCAAACACCCGATGGGCCGGCTCGGCACCGCCGAGGAAGTCGCCTCCGTCGCGGTGTTCCTGGCGGGAAGCGATTCCGGCTATGTCACCGGTCAGGCGATCCCCGTGGATGGCGGCCGCAGCGTCAGGTAGCGCGTAGACACCGCTGTCATCCTCGCGAACACGAGGACCTCGCCGCCACCATCAGGGGTCCCCGCATTCGCGAGGACGACGGGTGCAAATTTGTTCCCGTCTTTGCCGGAACCTCCAACCGCCGCCGCGTGGCTCAAACGAGGCTGATCTCGTTCTCCATCCGCTCGCCGCCGAAGAAGCGGTCGGCGTTGGCAAAGATTTCGGAGAATTTGATCAGCATGGTGTCCCGCGTGCCCGGCGCGTGATGGGGGGTCAGCACCACATTCGGAAATTCGGCGAAGGGGTTGGGCGCCGGCAAGGGCTCTACCTCGAACACATCCAATCCAACGCCGCCCAGATGCCCGGATTTTAGTGCGTCCAGAAGCGCTTCCTGAGAGGCAACCGGGCCGCGCGCGCAATTGATCAGCGTGGTGCCCGGACGCATCTTGGCGATGGCGTCGGCGTCGATCATGTGATGCGTGGTCTCGGTGAGCGGCACATGCAGGCTGATGAAGTCCGAGCGGGTTAGGATTTCCTCGAAACTGGCCCGACTCACCCGTAACTCGCGCTCGATCCCGGGATCCATCTCCAAGAGATCCGTGTAGATGGTTTTGGTCTCGAAGCCGATCAAACGCTTGGCCAACTGCTTGCCGATCCGGCCCAGTCCGACAATTCCGACCGTCGCGCCGAAGAGTTGCCGCGCCGTGGAGCGAAACGTGTTCGAGTGCCAGCGGCCCTGGCGCAACTCCGAGTCACAAAACGCCAGACGCCGCCCCGTCGCCAGCATCATCATCAAGGCATGCTCGGCCACGCCCTCGCTGGTGCCCTGGGGTGTTACCGCCAGACGGATCTGACGCTTCATCAACGCGTCGGTGGCAACCGTGTCGTGATAGCCGACCCCCTGGTGCAGAACCAGGCGCAGTCGACCCGCGGCCTCGACCTCCTCCTCGGACATTCTCAAGCCGCCGACGATCACCAATTCCGCCTCGGCGAGCTTGGCCAGGCGTTCCTCCTCGCTGTCCCCCTCCATGGTCAGGAGCTCGTAGCGGTCGGCGGGCATGGTGGAACGGATCAGGTCGTAGAAATCCTGACGCGCCTTGACGTGATAGAAAACCTTGATGGGCATGGGGCAGATTCCGGGCTGGATGTCGATTGATTGCCGCCCGGTTTAGCGCGCCCGGCTCGGGCTGGGAAGAAATTCACGCAAGCCGGTCTCGGGAAGCATCAGCGTGCTAGAGCTGGTTCACCTATTCACTTCGCCCGGCGCGCGCATCTTCGACCATGCGTTCGAGTTCCCCCAGGTCCTTGATCACGAAGGCGCCGCGGGTGCGCTCTAGCAGGGATTGATTTTCGAGCTGTTTCAGCTCACGCGTCACCGCCTCGCGGTGGGTGCTGATGCGCGAAGCGATCTCGGCATGGGTCGGCGGCGGAGAAATCCGCCCGGTTCCCTCGATCACCCGCCCTGCCCTGGCGAGCCGCAGTAGTTCCGCGTGAATTCGGTTGCGGACGCCCAAGGTGCTGAACTCAACCACACGCTCGTTCAAGGTCCGAATGGCGCCGGCCATCGAGATCATCACCGCGTGGGCGATCGACGGAAACTCGGCCAAAAGATCCTGGAACGAGGGGGCGGGCATCTGCGCGACAAGTGTGCGGGTCAAGGCGATGATGCTGGCGGATCGCGGCTCGCCATCGATGGCGGAATACTCACCGAAATGATCGCCGTCCTTCAGATCGCGCATGATCACGGTGCGGCCGGTTTGCGAGAACACGGTCACCCGGACCTCGCCACGAGCGATGAAATAGATGTCCGTCGTCTGGTCATCGAGATTGAGGATAACCTCGTCGGGCTCGAAACTACGCCAGCGGCAGCGTGAATCAAGTGCTCCGATCCTGTCCCGCGGTACCGAGACCAAGAGTTTCGTTCCCAAAAGCGTGCGATCGATCGCCATCTCGCTTCCCCCTGATCTCGCTAGTCTACACCAGAAACCATGGAAATCGGAATGCCGTGGCGCGAGCCTCTCGATAAACAACAGGTGAGGGTTTTCGAAAGGGCTCGGCCTCTCGGCGGCCCTTCTCGACGGCGCGTGCGGAATCACACACGGACCACGCGGGAGGCTCCCTATATCTGGATCAGACGGGACGGAACCCCATAACCGCAAACCTTGGGAGACGCGAAATGAGGCGGACGCACGATATCTCTCCCTCCCGCGCGGATCAGGGTTCCAATCCCCTCAACGTGGTCTTCCCGAGAGTCACGTTTCACTGAATGAGTCGCGGGCTCCGCGCGGTCCTGGGGTTTCATCCCCCGCCACTCCCGGATCAGCGAGCCCGCGGCTCTCCCTTTTCCCAGGACAATCAAGTTCGGCGACGGTTCGGTCGGTTCTCGATCACAAAATCGATATTTGCCTTGCGAGACCTGTCCGGCGATCCAATCTGCCGGTCAATAACACAACGCCACCCTTAATGAAGACCGACAATGTTACGCGATAGGCTGAAAGCCATTGCCCTTTGGAACGACAAGCAGATCTGGTGCCCGGACATTATGCTTGCCTGGGTTATCGCGGTCGCCAGTGTCGGCTCGATCGTGGTGTTCGGGCCGTCGCTCGGCGCATAACGGAGGGATTGCTCCGACGCCGCGCGCGCAAACATCTCTCTCGCGAACGAGATGTCAGGTCTGGTCTCGCGAGGCTTCGGAAATCGACCCTCCGGGGACTGTCGGCGTACCGGTAACCAATCTTTCTCGGTGCCAGACATAGAGACCCGCGCAGGCCAATGTTAGCGTTCCGGCGATCGTTGCCATGTCCGGCAGGGAGCTAAAGAACACCGCGCCGATGAGCGTTGCCCAAATGATCGTGCTGTAGGAGAACGGCGCCAGTATCGACGCCGATGCCAGCATGAAGGCCCGGATCGTCAAATACTGACCGGCGGTATGGCAAAGCGCGATCACCACGAGGATCCCGAGCGCCCGGTCACTTGGCATTTCCCATCCCATGAGGCCCAAGGGCGCGATCACCACCAAGCCGGTACCGGTGGTCCAGATCAAAATCGTAAGCGGGCTTTCACGCCCTCGCATGGACCGGGTGATAATCAATCCTCCGGCCCAACAGAGGGACGAGACCAGGGGAATCAGCATCTCGATGGCGAAACTCTCGCTGCCGGGCCGCAGGATCAGCAAAACGCCGATGAACCCGACGACCACGGCGGACCATCGGCGAATACCGACCTTTTCGCCGAGAAAAGGTATCGAAAGCGCCGTAACATAAAGCGGTGACACAAACGCGATCGCCGTGGCGGTTTCCAGGGGGAGGGTTCGCAAGCCGTAAACAAAGACGGTTCCCGACGAGATCAGAAGCACCCCGCGCAGAATGTGCAAAAACGGGCGCTTGGTCCTGGCGGGCCGAGAACGCCAGTGCCAAAGCACCGCCGGCATCAGCAGAAGGGATGCGAAAACATAGCGGATAAAAATAATACGCTCGGGCGGCATACCCTCGACGGCGAGGGATTTCGCCATCCCGTCCATCGACACGAAAACAAACATCGCGCCAAGGATCAAGACAATCGCCAATGCCGGACGATCCGGAGGACGTTCCTCCTCCGCCGCGGATATGCCTGAGTTATTGGCCATTCAGCCTCGCTGTCCCGTCGGCGCCGGCTCGAACCGGTAGTAGGCCTCCATCGCGTCCATAACCTCATCCAAGGACCGGCGGCGCCGAGGCCTATAGGTTCTCACGCGCCCAAACATCTTGCGCCGGCGTGTTCGCCGGATCATCGGCCCTGAGCGCGTAATAGTCGACATAAGGCGCATAGCCCGCGTGAACCCGGCGCAACTCGGTGATCGCGTCATCGTGCAGGTCGACACGAAGATTGATATCCCGGGTGATGTCCCGGTCCATGACGATCAAGGCGGCGGAGCGTTCCGGCAAGGGCGAGCCGTCGCCCGCCGCCTGGCCTCCCGCCGCGCGCCCGGCTTCAAGCGCCCGCAGCAAACGCTCGTCAAGCGCCTCG
>JADHLJ010000128.1 GCA_016780745.1 Alphaproteobacteria bacterium
CACGGGTCAATGAGCGAACGGAAATCGAGCCGATCGCGGGCAAGATATGGTTGCGCCAAAGCTGTTCCGTTTGGCGAGCTTTCGCCAGGGTAGATATGTGCCTTTCGAGATACCCTCGTTCGCGCTCGGCCTCATCACCATTGCCGGACTGGTCAAACCCGTCAAAGAAGCACCCCACGGTTCGCGCTTCTATCTCTGACGCAAGAGCCGCAGCGATCGCATCGGCCTCATTTGCCGCAGCCTCTCGAGACGCGATATCATCTTGCTCGACAGGGTCAACTCCGCTCCTCGCCATCATCCGGCGAGACGACGCCCAGGCCCTTGCCTCGACGTGCTTCATGCTTTCGCCAGGCTTGATCTCAAGTCGACGCCGGCCACCCTTCACGACGTACCGGACACACCAGAAGTATCGAGCAGGTCCCCCCTTGGCTGTGGGCTCCACGCGGACAAATAACCCCACGGCTCCACCGTCCGAGATCTCTTGACGTGATGCGCCCGACTTACGGCTATCCGAGATAGCGCGCTTTAGAACAGGGTCCGTTAATGGAGGCTTCATGCCCGTTCACCCCAGCAGCGTCGATTTGGTGGCAATTTGGTGGCAGAAAATCCAGACTGGCCACGGACCACCACGGATGCTTACGGACAATGATATCGCATTAACCCAGGGAAACCAACAGTATCGCGGATAATAGCGGACGGTCACGGACAGCAGGCTACACTACTCCCAGACGTGAAACCTCCCTGTTCAACTTGCCCCGGGCCCTTTGGTTCCGGGGCAATTTTTTTGCGCGCGCCAATCCCTATTGGGTAGCGGGGAAACTTTGTAACCACTCGTTTCAAGCTAGACGCGACCTTACCGACCTACGCGTCATCTCTTCAACCGAGGACCTTTTTTTGAATCCCAATCGCGGGTAACCAGCCAAATCATCGCCGAGACCCCAATATAGCAGACCAACCCTATGCCAAGAAAAATCCCAACTTCCCATTCTATGAACGCCAATACTTTTTCCATGAGCTTACACGCCTCTGTTTTTCTATTCTTACGGCGGGATGGGGCGGTGATCTAACCGCTAAATTCACTCGCGGCAACACGAAAACCGAGATGCCCCGATTTCTGACGAGAACTCCGACTTCCGCGCTCTGGTCGGGAGGATGTCTCTTGGCGGCACGGATTACCGCTCCTACGCCTTCTTATCCCTGGGGTTGAACACCTTCGGCTCCACCGGTGGTTGTTTCTGCGGCGGCATTGGCGGCGGGATGATTTCGACGTTGAGATCGCCCCATTCCTCGAAGCTGCGCCGGTAGAACGGTTTCTTCAGGCGCACGGTCGAGTTTCGCCGCACCGCCTCCTCCACCGCGTCCTCGAGCTTTTCCGCGAGACGGACATTCCAGGGCATCACATAAGATCGCGGCGCGGCCTCGCCGTCGAGGCGGAGCCAAAGATAGATTGCCCGACCTTCGTCAAAACTCTTTGAGACCAGTTCAACCCCGTCGGTTTGACGCTCATACCACTCGAAGCTCACGGGCTTGGGCTTGCTCAGAACCTCTATGATCTGCAGATAGACCAGCGGCAGGAACAGGATCGCGGTGCCAAGCGCCAGCATGCGCACCCGGGCCGGTCGAGGCGCCCAGATGGCAATGGAGGCAAGCGCGCCGGCGACCAACGCGGCGGCGGCGAAGACGTAATAGAGGATGTCCATCACTTACTCCCCGTGACCAGACGGCGACACAGGGTACTAACGCTGCCCTCGACCAATTGCCCTTCGGTGGTCAGGCGAAAACGGAACGCGGTCTCCTCCTGACCCCGGCGGCGTAGCTCGACGGTGGTGTCGAGGATCTGTTCGGTATCCTCGTAGCGGCGCTTCAGGCTGACCACGATATTGACCGGAATAACCACCCCATGCGGCAAAGGGCCGTACATATGGGCGTTGACGATATACTCCCCCGCCGGGATGCCGCGACTGTAAGAGACCTCATAGTTCCGGTCGGTCGCATCGCCCTCGATCCCGAGATCGTCACGCAGGAGATTGAAAGTCTGGCCACCGAGATTCCAGAACCCGACCGGCAGCTCGTCCGGGGCCTGCACCCAGAGATCCACGTCATAGGGAAGGCTGGCCGGCCAATGCATCTCGATGATCACGTTGCCCGGCGCCTTGTGCTCGTCGGTCTGCTCCTTCACCGGCTGAATATGCGGGAGCAGCATGATCACCATGGCCACGAACCCGATGAGCGCCAGCAGGATCACGTCGCGAAAGACGGTTCCCCAGCTGTCTTGCTCCTCGAGGTGATCAAGACCGCGCATCGTCCTCGCTCCACTCAAGGCACGCGCTGATCAGTGCCACGGTGCAGGTGACCAGGATGCGGTGATTGATGATCAGCCAGATATAGAAGACCGCTCCGACCAAGGTGGTGTTGAGCGCGACCGACATGCCATTGATCAGAGTCGCGACCATCGCGCTGACATTCTCAACCTTGCCCGCGCTGTCCGGATCGACGCCCGAGAGCGCCAGTATAAAACCGATAACGGTGCCGATCAGGCCGAGGAATATCAACGAGTCCGCGACATGCCTCACGACCACGATCCGGTCTGTCAGACGGAGCCGCAGAGCCTCGGCGCGATTTCCGCGATCCTCGCTCGTCGCCCCCACGCGCGACACGAACGCGCCGGGCAGCGTGGTCGGGTCGGGCCGGCCCGCTTCGATCGCGGCCAAATCCCGGCCATGCAGCCAGATCTTCACCCCGCAATGGGCGAGACCGTAAAGGAAGACCAGGAGAATAAGGGCGGACAGTTCAACGAGATACGCACCGAGAATACCGTCAAGCCAGCCTTGCAGGTAAGCGGCGATCAACAGCGCCGTCGCCAAGGTGTTGAACAGAAGGAAGCGCGCTAAATGCAGGTGACGATAATTCATCCTCGAAGACCCTCGCGTGCTTTGGACACGTCGCTTTCGCGATTTTCCCGCCGATCAACAGAACCGAATGTGACAGTCTTCCCTAGACCAAATCATCCCTCGCCCGAAGACTGTCGCGCTCAAATCCGGCGATCTGTTTATAGCGCGTCGAAAGCGCGAGAAGTTCTTCCTGGCTGATTACGTCGTCAATGTTCTCGAAGGGCGTGTCCTTGGTGCGCTCGAAGATCTCTCGCAGGATCGCGTCGGGC
Organism: Alphaproteobacteria bacterium; assembly: GCA_016780745.1. Classification (GTDB taxonomy): domain Bacteria; phylum Pseudomonadota; class Alphaproteobacteria; order Thalassobaculales; family Thalassobaculaceae; genus JADHLJ01. The sequence continues at coordinate 3,161 of JADHLJ010000128.1, forward strand.
GGTATGCGGCGATTGGCGAGCACCACGTCGGTGGTGGGTTTCAACCGATCCGCCTCGTACGCCTTGAGAGCCGCCACGGGGTCGAGAGCCGCGGATGGGCGCGCGAGATGGCCGGTCAGACACCGCGCGTCGAGGATCGCCTGGCCGGCGCCGTTCGAACCGCGTGGATACATCGGATGCGCCGCGTCGCCGGCCAGGGTCAAGCGCCCGAAACTCCAACGATCCAACGGATCCTTGTCGACCATCGGATATTCCAGGATGAAGTCGGCCGCCTTGACGAAGGCGGGGACATCGAGCCAGTCGAACGTCATATCGCGGCAGGCCCAGAGAAAATCGTCGATCTCGCCGGCCCGGCTCCAGTCACCGCTCGGGTCGCGCGGCGGCGTATAGAACTCACACAGCCAGTTGATCTCCTGGCGACCCTCCGCGTCGACATCGTCGCGGACGGGGTAGAAGATCACCTTGCCGGTCTCCAGCCAGCCCGCATAGGCCATCGTCGCGCCGTCGAGGAACGGCTTCCACCGAGTGATGCCGCGCCACATGGTGATCCCGGAATAGACCAACGGACCATCATCGGGATGCAACAACGACCGGGTGGTCGAGCGAATGCCGTCGCAGCCAACGAGGATGTCTCCCGCGACAGGCGGCAGGGCCTCGCCGGTTTCAGTGTCCTCGAAGCGCGCGACCACGCCGTGCTCGGACTGTTCCGCGTCGACCAGGCGATGGCCGGTCCGCACCGCGTCCGGACCCAGCCGCTCAATGACCGCGTCCAGGAGAACGGTTTGCAAATCACCTCTATGGATCGAGTACTGCGGCCAGTCATAACCGGCGAACCGCCCCCGTGGTTCGGTGAAAATATGCTGGCCGAACCGGTTGTAAAACGAGACCTGTCTGGTCTCGATCCCCTTGGCGGCAAGCGCGGGTTCCAGACCGAGCGCCTGCATTTCCCGCATCGCGTGAGGTAGCAAATTGATGCCCACGCCCAGCGGCTTGATCGTCGGAGCGGCCTCGAATACCCGACATGGAATACCCGCCGCTTTTAGACTCAGCGCAAGCGTCAAACCACCAATGCCGGCGCCAATGATCAAAACTTCCACACGGGTCTCCAGGTTCGAGTTTGGTGGTTCACGTTGATGACGGAGTCACGAGGTGACATTACGACTCGCGGGGAGTTCGACACAAACACAAGTGCCGACGCCCAACTCACTTTCAATGAGCAAGGATCCCCCATGCCGTTCCGCGAAGGCCTTGGCCAGGGTCAATCCAAGCCCGGTACCTTCGTGCTTCGCCAGCCGCGCGTCCATGACTTGAAAGAACGGCTCCACGACCCTTGGGATGTCGTGTTCGGGGATGCCGATCCCATCGTCGCGAACGGTAAATCGGATCGGATCGTGGCCACCGCCATCCACATGGATTTCCACGCGTCCGCCCCCGTCGCTAAACTTTATGGCGTTGGCTATCAGGTTGATCAAAACCTGCTTTATCCGCAACGGGTCGGCACGGATTAGACCGAGTTTCTCGGCAAGCTTGATATTCAGAACGACATCCCTTTCCAGGGCCCGGGGCTGAACGATCAAGCGACAATCGTTGATCAGCGGAACAACGTCGAAATCTTCCTCGTCGAGGTGAATCTCCCCGGCTTCAATTCTCGAAACATCCAGAATGTCGCCGATGAGGTCGAGCAAATGCTGCCCTGCCCGGTTGACGTTCTCCGCGTACTGAACGTAACGATCGTGACCTAGCGGACCGAACATCTGACTGGCGAGAATATCCGAAAACCCAATGATCGAATTTAGCGGTGTTCGTAATTCGTGGCTCATATTGGCCAGGAACTCGGTTTTCGCCCGGTTGGCGAATTGCACTTGCTCCATCGCGTCACGCAGGCGTTGCTCGGCCTCGACCTGCTCGGTGATATCGGCGGAAACCACGATGGTTCCTCCATCGCGCGTACGCTGGTCTCGGACCAGGAGCCAGCGATTATCATCCCGCCTGGTAACAAAGGACTGGCCCGGGCTCTCATGGAAGCGCATGCGTTCGCGAAAATACTCCTCCTCGCGATCCGCCGATTCCGGCGTAAGCCCCTCCGCGATGATCAAACGAACGAACTGGGCGAACTTCATACCGGGCTTCACCCGGTCGATAACCGAGGCGTTCACCTCACGAAACCGTTGATTGAACATGACAATGCGATCTTCCGTGTCGCACAGAATGAACAGCTCGTTCATCCCGTCAACGGCGTGCTCAATCAGTTCAGCATTTCGCTCGGCTTCCCGCCGCGCCAGCATCAGTGCCGTAACGTCGCCGCCTGTCCCTCTATACCCGCGAAACCGCCCATCGCCATCAAAGACGGGCGTGCCGCTGGCGGTCAGCCATTTCTCGCCATCCGGTCCGGCCCGGCGATAGACAAAGTCCTTGAACGGTTTGTGCTGGCGCAGGGTTTCCAGATGCGCTTCCCAAATCTCCTTGGGAACATCCGGCGCGCCGATCTCGTCCCGGGTCTTTCCATAATGCCATTCGCGGGGGAACCGCACATGCGCCTCGACATTCTCGGAAAACCAGACGAATCGGAGATTTTCGTCCATCTCCCAGAACCAGTGACCCGAAGCCTCGGCGAAACCGGCGATCAAATCGTCCTTGAAGGATTGAGCATCCAAAGAGCCCCGATTGGCGGCGGCATGCGCGCCCGGCGACATATCGGCGATTGCTTCTTGGTCTTCTTTGTCCTCGGGTTCATCCACGGTACGCGCCTCACCTCGATGCGACCAGCGATAGCGCCGTTCAGGCGGGCCATCACACCAGAAAGCCAGCCAAGCGTCCATGCCCTGCATCGATGCGATGGGGCTCGGCCTCTTACAGTATGGTTCTGAAATACGCTTCGATTCCGTCCTCTTTCCGCCATTGTCTGGGATATCCGAGGGAAACTTCCTCGAAACGGCAGCCATCAACGATATCGGTGCGCCGGGTATGAAGATGTCCGGTCACCACGGCCAGCGCGCGAAACCGGCGATGCCAGTCCTCCGTCAACACCGTGCCACACCACGGCGTGAACCGCGGAATTCTCGGGATATGGATCAAATCGGCCCGCATAGGCCAATGATTGACGAGAACGGTGCGACAATCCGGCGCCAACGCTTCCAGACGCTTCTCGGCATCCCGGCACCGCGCCCAACACCAGGCCTCTCGGCTTGGAAAAGGATCCGGGCGGAGCCAGATCTCGTCCCCGCAAAGCGCGCCGCCCTCGCGGGCCCATCGCCGAATGTCGCCGCGATCCACGTCGGCAGGCCGGAAGCTGTAATCGTAAAGCAGGAAAAGCGGCGCGATGATTAGCCTTTCCCCGGTCGGTCCGGGCAACGGCCACTCGACAAACGGATCCTCCGGCGTCACCGCCCCGTGCGAGCGCGCGAGGTCGACCATCGCGCGATAGCGGGCGACGCCTCGCCGCGTGATCGAGCCCTCGCGCGGTACGGACCACAAATCATGATTGCCGGGAACCCATATCAGCTTGGCAAAGCGCTGGCCCAACTCCTTAAAGGCCAAGTCCTGATGCTCCAGGCTCTCCGCCACATCGCCGGCAATGATCAACCAGTCATCGCCATGATCGGAGATCCCGTGCAAAGCCTCTCGGTTAACCGGGCTGGATAAATGCAGGTCGCCGATCGCAAGAAGCCGCATGATCTAGGCCGGAAGCCCCATCTCACGTAGCAAGGTGCGTTCCGCCAGGTCCAGAATCAGAGCCGCCTGACGTGGTTGTGCCTTACTCATGGCGGAAAAGGCACGCGCGGCCATCGGATTGTATTTTCCGGCCTCGCACTCCACGACCAGTCCATCCAACCATCTTCGCAAGGCCTCGGCGGAGTCGCCCATGGTCTCCCTTTGCCGCGCGAGCAGGCCGTGCATCAGGGATACCAGCGGCGCCTTGCCTCGCCACACCGCCTGAACCACCGGCTGGTCGGGGCGGTCATGAATGCGCCCGAGGAGATAGTGAACCACGCCGCCAAGAAACTGTTCCGTGCGGGGAATCATCGCCTTGTCGTCCTCTCCGGCGGCCTCCAACAAGACTCGCGCGACATCTCGCACAAAGGTATCGCGTTCGACGGTTCCAGCGCGTGGTATCTCCAGGTTCTCGCGAACTTTTCCAGCCATTCCAAATCCCTTCGCGACGCGCCGCCTCGTCGTAAAGCGAGCCGATCATCGATTATTGGTTATCCGACACCCCGCCCCGCCTGTCCATGCGATAGGTCGAACATTAGCGCGGTGTCGTTCAAGGCTTGCATGGGTTCGGGCGCGGGCGTAGGTTCTCGCCGGTTTTCCGACACATCACTTCGAGGCCCGTCATGAGCATCCTCGCCGCGCGCCTAAGCCGCGTCAAATCCTCCCCCACCATGGCCATGAGCGCCAAGGCCCGTGAACTCAAGGCCCAAGGCCGCGACGTGATCGAGCTCAGCGCCGGTGAGCCGGACTTCCCGACACCCGCCAACATCATCAAGGCGGCCGAGGAAGCGATGGCCCGGGGCGACACCAAATACACGGACCCGGACGGCTCTCCGGCGCTTAAGCAAGCGGTGTGCGACAAGTTCAAGCGTGATAACAATCTCGACTACGAGCCCGCCCAGGTTACCATCGGCACCGGCGGCAAGCAGGTGCTTTACAATGCGCTGATGGCGACGCTCAATCCCGGCGACGAGGTGATCATTCCGGCGCCCTATTGGGTCTCTTATCCCGACATGGTGCTGCTCGCCGAAGGCACCCCGGTTATCGTCGAATGCACCCAGGCGAACCGCTTCATCCTTCAGCCCGAGGATTTGGAAAAGGCGATCACGCCGAAGACCAAATGGATCATCATGAACAGCCCGTCCAACCCGACGGGCGCCGGCTACACCCGCGCGGACATGAAGAAGATCACCGATGTCCTGATGCGCCACCCGCATGTTTGGATAATGACCGACGACATGTACGAGCATCTGGTCTATGACGATTTCGACTTCTGCACTCCGGCCGAGGTTGAGCCCGGGCTGTACGACCGCACCCTGACCGTGAACGGCATGTCCAAGGCGTTCTGCATGACCGGCTGGCGGATCGGCTACGCGGCGGGGCCCAAGGACTTGATCGGCGGAATCCGCAAGATCCAGTCGCAATCAACCTCGAACCCGTCCTCGATCAGCCAGGCCGCCTCGATCGCCGCGTTGAATGGCCCGAAGGAATTCATCGCCGAGCACAACGAGATCTTCAAGGAGCGCCGCGATCTGGTCTGCTCCATGCTGAACCAGGCCAAGGGCTTGGATTGCCCGACCCCGGAAGGCGCGTTCTACGTCTACCCGTCTTGCGCCGGGCTGATTGGCAAGACCACGCCGGACGGCAAGGTGCTGGAGAACGACGAGGACGTGATCGCGTATTTCCTGGAGACCGAGGGAATCGCCGCTGTTCACGGCGCGGCCTTTGGCCTCAGCCCACATTTCCGGATCTCCTACGCGACCTCCACCGAGGTTCTGGAAGACGCCTGCCAGCGTATTCAACGGGCCTGCGCCGCGCTCACATAAACCGGCGCGTTACCCGCTCCGATACCTCAACCGAGGGATCATGCATGGACATCTCCGGCATGATCCCTCCGTGATTCCCTCTTGCGTCCTCTGATCATCCCTGTCGACAATACCCCTGGGTCACGCGGCTTCCGCCGGTGTCGGGAGCCGTCGTGCGAAAACGATCGGGCTCCCATGCCGGGCTCGTCACAGGACAGAGGGAGATACGCGAATGGCCAATGCTTCCGGAGGAACCACCCGATGCGCGGTGCTTGTCGGCCCCTATCAGAGCGGGAAAACCGCGCTGTTCGAGGCGCTTCTGCACGCCACCGGCGCGATTGAGCGCAAGGGAACATCGAACGCCGGCAACATGGTCGGCGACGCCTCGGACGAGGCCCGCAAACGCCAGGCAAGTACCGAACTTTCCATCGGCCATGGCAGCTACCTGGAAGATCATTGGGTGTTCATTGACACCCCCGGCTCGGTTGAGTTCGCCCAGGAAACCCGGAACGCCTGTCTTGCCGCCGATATCGCCATCGTTGTGGTGGACTCAGAGGCCCAAAAGATCCCGGCATGCGCGCCGATTCTGAAGTTTCTTGATGAACACGACATTCCACGCATGGTGTTCATCAACAAGATCGACACCGCGACGGACACCGTTAGAGAGCTCATGGCGGTCCTCCAGGACGCCTCGGACAGCCCTCTGGCGTTGCGTCATGTCCCGATCCGCGACGGCGAGACGATCACCGGCTACGCCGATCTGGTGAGCGAGCGCGCCTATGAGTACAACCCCGGCGGGCCTTCCAAGCTGATTCAACTTCCCGACACCGCCAGCGATCGCCAATCCGAGGCTCGGGCGGATTTGCTCGAAACTCTCGCCGATTTTGACGACAGTTTGATGGAGAAGGTGTTGGAGGAAGTCGAGCCGGAGAAAACCGAGCTTTACGACAATCTGACCGAGGCCTTGCAGAACGCGCTGCTGGTTCCGGTGCTGATCGGCGCCGGCGAGAATGATCATGGGGTACAACGGCTGCTCAAGCAGTTGCGGCACGAAGCACCCAGCGCCACGCAAACCGCGGAACGCCGCGGCCTGGAAAGCGAAGGCGAGGCGGTGGCCCAGGTCTTCAAGACCATGCACGCCCAGCATATGGGCAAGATGTCCTATGTCAGGGTCTGGCGCGGCGCGATCAAGGATGGCGAAACCCTGAACGAACAGCGGGTAAGCGGGATCAACGCCCTGCTCGGCGCGAAGCTTGAGAAGCAGTCGAACGCCGCGGCTGGAGATATCGTCGCGCTGGGTCGGATGGATGAGGTCAAAACCGGCGATGTTCTCACCCCCTCCGGGAGCGCGCCCGACGGCGCCCTCGCCTGGCCAGCCCCACTGGCGCCAGTTTACGCGCTGGCGATTTCGGCCGCCAATCGCAATGACGAGGTCAAGCTGTCGGGAGCTTTGCAGCGTCTCGCCGAGGAAGACACCTCGGTGAACATTGCCCACAACGCGGCAATGGGAGAGCTGATCATCTCCGGTCAGGGAGAGACCCAGATCAACGTCCTGTGCGAGCGCCTCGCCAATCGCTTCAACCTGACGGTCAACACCGCGCGGCCCAGCGTTCCCTACAAGGAGACCATCAAGAAAACCATCGACCAGCACGCCCGCCACAAAAAGCAAAGTGGCGGACACGGCCAGTTCGGCGACGTCAAGGTGAAGATCAAGCCCCGCCAGCGCGGTGCCGGTTTTGAATTCATCGACAGCATCGTCGGTGGCGCGGTGCCTCGGAATTACATACCCTCGGTCGAGGACGGCGTGAAGGACTTCATGAACCGCGGCCCGCTGGGCTTCGAGGTCGTGGATCTATCGGTCGAGCTTTATGACGGTCAGTTCCACGCGGTCGACAGCTCCGACATGGCGTTCAAGACCGCCGCCAGGATGGCGATGTCCGAGGGCCTGCCGAAATGTTCGCCGACGCTGCTGGAGCCGGTATTGCACGTGAAGATCTCGGCGCCCAACGACGCCACCGCGCGCATTCAACGGATTATCACCGGACGCCGCGGCCAGATCCTGGGCTTCCAGGCGAAGGAAGGCTGGAAAGGCTGGGACGAGGTCGAGGCGAATATCCCGGAATCGGATGTCCATGACCTGATCATCGAGATCCGCTCGGTCACCATGGGCGCGGGCACTTATGAGTGGGAATTCGACCATCTCGCCGAGTTGTCGGGGCGCTTGGCCGACCAGGTGATCGAACAGCGGAACAAGGGTGCCTAACGACATCGCCGCCAGGCTTTGATTGACGGACGGGGATGGCGGCGGCTAAGTGCACGCCATCCTCCACTCCGCGCGCGGCCATCATGCAAGACCTGAACGACTTGGAACGCCGCGTCCATTCCCAGAATGGCGAGGATGGCATTCTGGATTTCCTGATCTCGAAACTCACCGAGCCGACCAGGAAACTGGTCGAGATCGGCGCCGCGGAAGGTGTCGAGAACAACTCAACTCATCACATCAAGAACGGTTTCGAGGCGGTCCTGATCGAAGGTGACCAGAACAAGGCCACCAAGCTCAAACAGTTCCTGGCAACGCTTTCTCCCGCCCAATCCATCAAGATCCTCAACGGGTTGGTCAACGCCAGAAATATAGGTGGTCTCGCCCGCGCGCATTTCCCCGCGAACCCGGACTTCCTGTCCCTCGATGTGGATGGCATTGACGCCTACGTCCTAGACGCGCTTCTGGAGACCGGCTTCAAGCCGTCGATCCTATGCCTTGAGTACAACAGTTTTCTAAGTCCCCGGCCGGTCACGGTTGTCTATGACGAGGCTTTC
>JADHLJ010000129.1 GCA_016780745.1 Alphaproteobacteria bacterium
GCTCGAAGCCGCGGCGGCGATAGCGATCGTCCAACGCGATTTCGAGATTTTGCGCCACCCCAGCCATTCGCTGGGCACCGATCGCTTCCACACGGGCCTGTTCAACCGCCTCGAAGATCTCCCGCGCCGCCTGACCCGCGGGCATGCGCTTGGCATGCACCTTGGCGTCATGGTGGCGCATGCGAAGGGACAGGCTGTCGGCCTCGCCTCGGACCTTGGCAACTTCCGTCGGATCAAGGTCACGGGGCGGGAGCGGCAAGCGCACCCTGTCCGCCGCCATGCTCGGAGTTTCCGCGCCATAGCTGACTTCGAGCTCACGCTCGCCGGACATCGCGCGAACCGTTGCCGCGGTCGACCTTTTGAACACCTCTACGGGGTGTTCGTCGTCTCGTGTGGGCGCCGCCATCGGAGGCTCCGTCGTTGGTGGTTCTATCAGGCCGCCTTAACGCTACCCTCGGGCAATTCCTCGCCGAAGCAGCGCTGGTAATACTCGCTCACCGTGGCTCGCTCGACCTCATCGCACTTGTTGAGGAAGGAGAGCCGGAACGCGAAGCCGACGTCATTGAAGATCGTGGCGTTCTCGGCCCAGGTGATCACCGTTCGCGGCGACATCACGGTTGAGATATCTCCCGCCATGAAGCCCTGACGGGTCAAATCGGCGAGCGCCACCATCGAGGAAATAGTCTGCTTCCCCTCGGTGCTGTCGTAGCTCGGCGACTTCGCCAGCACGATTCCCGACTCCGCCTCATGGCCGAGATAGTTCAACGTGGTGACGATGTTCCACCGGTCCATCTGACCTTGGTTGATCTGCTGCGTGCCGTGATAGAGCCCGGTGGTATCGCCAAGGCCAACCGTGTTGGCGGTCGAGAACAACCGGAAGTTCGGATTCGGCGTGATCACCTTATTGGTGTCCAGCAACGTCATCCGACCGTCCTGCTCCAGCACCCGCTGGATAACGAACATCACGTCGGCGCGGCCGGCGTCATACTCGTCAAACACCAGGGCGACGGGATTCTGCAGCGACCAGGGCAGGATACCCTCGCGGAATTCAGTGACCTGTTTTCCCTCGCGCAAAACGATCGCGTCCTTGCCGACAAGGTCGATACGACTGATATGGCTATCCAAATTGACCCGGATGCAGGGCCAGTTCAGCCGCGCCGCCACCTGTTCGATATGAGTCGACTTACCCGTGCCGTGATAACCCTGGATCATCACCCGGCGGTTATGGGTGAACCCGGCGAGGATCGCCATGGTGGTCTCTTTATCGAAAAGATAGGACTCGTCCAGAAGCGGGACATACTCGCTCGCTTCCGAAAACGCGGGCGCTTTCATGTCGATGTCGATGCCGAAGGCCTCGCGGACCGAAACCTCGGTGTCTGGTTTCTCGATATGGTGCGCGGACTTCCGCTCATAGATGTGTGCTGCCGACATGGCCTTTTCCAATGTTGTTGGAATGAATTGACCGCCTAGTCCCGGAATCGATGTTCAGCGGCCCTCGCCTAGTTTAGAAAGCGCTTGAGTGTCGTATAGGCCTCGTTGATCAATTTCAACCTCTCTTCCGCATCCTTGTCCCCGCCATTGCGATCCGGATGGTTGAGTTTGGCCAATTCCTTGTACCGGGTCTTGAGCTCCTGCATGGTTATCGGCAGCGTCAACCCCATGACCGCGGCCGCCCGGGCCTCGGGCGTCGCGGGGGTCCGCCGCTCCGCGCCATCGCTCGCCGAACCGCCGGGCCCGTCCTCGTCGAACAGCCCGAAATCATCCCGAAATCTGGAAGGATCATAGGCCCGTCCATCATTCCGTCTGGTGCCGAAACGCCAACTCGGTCGCTCCCAGGTCGTGGCGCGGCGAATCGCGTTCTCCACCTCGTCATCCGACATGTTCGCGTAGTAGTTCCAGGATTTGTTGTAGACCCGGACATGGTCGAGGCAGAACCAGAAAAAATCATTCAGCCGGCCCGGCGACTTCGGCGCGCGATGCTCGGCCGGTTCCGTACAGCCATTGACGTCGCAAAACCGGGTCGACACATCGGCGTCGACGCCCTCGAGACGCAACGCCTCGCCGCCACTTCGCCCGCCGCCTGATTTTCGTGTTCGCGCCACTTGGTCGACCTCGTTCTCCGTCGCGCTCGGTCTATTGCCCGTCCCGCCCGCCCGTGCCATTGATCATGGCACCATATCCAAAGCTGAAAGAGAACGCACCATGTCCGTGGCGGAAACCATCCGGAACAAATTGACGACCGCGCTTTCGCCCAGCCACCTCGAGGTGATCGACGAATCACATCTGCACGCCGGCCATATCGGCGCCCGCCCGGAAGGCGAGACCCACTTCAAGGTCATCGTGGTATCGATGGTATTCGCGGGCGAAAGCCGGGTCGCGGCCCAGCGCCGGATCAACAAAATTCTCGCCGATGAACTTGCCGGCCCGGTCCACGCGCTAAGCATTAGCGCCTCGGCACCCTAGGAATATCCCGAGGTTACCGGACTATTCGGCCCGCTACCGGCATCGGCGCCCACAGCAATCTTCAATGAACTTCTCGCGTGGCGGCGCTTGGCGGGCGCGCAACCAAAGATGGACAAGATATAATCTTGTCTTTTTATGGTTGCAATTTCCGAATTGATCTGTAGGTTTCGTTGTTAATTCGAAGCATGTGATACGTGGATTAGCGGACCCTCAACGTAATCGAGTGAATCTTGTCGACGCTTGTAAGCAAAAACGTAGTGGTTGGGTCACGCCGAACCAGTATGCGGTTGGAACCTTCGATGTGGGACGCGCTCTCGGCAATCTCCGAGCGTGAGGGCCGGTCGATCAATGATCTCGCGACGGATATCGATGATCGGCGCGGCAACACCGCCATGACATCGGCGGTTCGCGTATTCGTGCTCGCTTATTATCAAAAACTGGCGCGGGATATGGAGTTCAGGTCGACCGATGGTCAAACTGCTCCAAACCAAGTCAATCAAATCAAATTCAAACCCTTTGCCCGCGCGCTTCTCGACGACATATTCAGCGAAACTTGATTTTGCGAGGCGACCGGACCCTCGCTGACATCAAAATCAGAATTCCGGCGCCTTATAAAATTCCGGCCAGTATTTTTGCACCACGGGGCTTGATTCACCGAAGGCGTGACAGGTGTTGAGCAAACGCGGTCGACCGCTCTCCTGCCGCGGCTGATCCCTTGGATCGTCATCAGAATTTTGCGCTTCGCGCCGGGCCCTGGCCTTGGCCGAGTGAATGGTCTGATACGCGGTCGTCGCGATCGGACCAAGCAACTCCACCAGATGCGTGCAACCATGCGCGCCACCCAGCCTGGCGTGAATTTGCTTTCGCCAGCCCGGACCGATCGTCAACCCCTTGAGTCGCTCGAAATTCACCGTGATGTCCGGGCAGATCGAATAGGGACTGGCGTCGGTGGCCGCCTCCGCGTCGCGCACCTGGAAATCATTGTCCACTGTCAGACGAATCCACATGTCGTGGACCGGATTGCCAGGCTCGACATGACCGCGATGCGCGTTGTCGAATCCATAGGTCTTGGCATCCGTCAGATGACCCTCGATATCCCACATGCCGTCATCGCGAAGGTAGCCTTTGCAGGTCACGGTTCGGATATGCAGGGGCTCGCGCGGACTGGCTGCGGAAAGGGGCATGTTCGATCATCCGTGATCAGGGCTTGATGGGGCAACGCGCGTGCTCGGAAATCGCCGCGAGCGAAGCCGCAGTATAAATAGAGCCTCCCTGGGCTCGGTCAACCTCGGGATACCATCAAACCGGCATTTGTCCCGTTCGCCAATGAAAACAGTGTCACTTGTCGTTAATCGTCCAAGGTCGAGGTGAGATACGCGTCGCGTTCGATCACGGCTTCCTCGAGCTCGGCGCGCACGCTGGCGTAGATATCACGAATCGAAACGATCCCCACCAGCGCGCCGCCATCGACGACGGGAAGATGCCGGTAGCCCCCGCTCTGCATCCGCTCGAGCGCTGTCATCACGTCGGCGCCCGGCGCGACGACATCCGGATCGGTGGTCATGACCTCGGCGATGCGCGTGGTCTCGGGATCTCGCGTCGCCGCAACCACGCGGAACACGATATCCCGCTCGGTGATGATACCGACTAGCGCCTGGTCGTTGGTTACCAAAATCGCGCCAATACGCCGGTCCCGCATCAGCGTAACCGCGTCGATGACGGTATCCTCGGGCGACAGGGTCGATAGCGGTTGCGATTCGACCACGTCCGGCATGATTTTACGCATTCTTGCCCCGCGTTTGCCTCGCCAAAACCGCGCCGACACACAATCGCGCGTTCGTCGGCTTACCGGGACCTTAGCGAAGGTCCCGCCATTTCTCCATGAAGATCATGCCGATTCGATGGCGGGCTGCTCGGCGCTGGCTTCAACCTTCCAAACCCGGACCTGGGTAATCTGGTTCCTTTGCCGCCTCAGGATCTTGAACCGGAAACCGTAAAACAGGAATTCCTGACCGATACTCGGAATAACCCGGGCCTCGTGCAGCACCAAACCGGCGATGGTCGACGCGTCCTCGTCCGGCAGACGCCAGTCCAGTTCCCGATTCAGATCGCGAATCGTAACGGTCCCGTTCACCAGGTAGGAACCATCGGACTGCACGCGCAGGCCGGCGACGGAAATATCGTGCTCGTCATCGATTTCGCCAACGATCTCCTCGAGAATATCCTCCAAGGTCACGACTCCCTGGAAAGTTCCATACTCGTCAACGACAACCGCGAAATGTTCGCGGCGGGCACGAAACTCCTGGAGTTGGTCCAGCAGGTTGCTGGTTTCGGGAATGAACCAGGGCGGCGTCGCGATCTTCTCGATATCCAAACCTGACAAATCCTGTCCATCATGACCGCGAATCGCCCGAAGCAAGGCCTTGCCGTGCAGAACCCCGATGATCTCATCCTGATCGCCGCGATAAAGTGGAATGCGCGTGTAGGGGCTTTCCATCGCCTCGTCGAGAATGGTCTCCAGCGGTAGGTCCGCGTCGATCATCGTCACGTTGCGCCGATGGGTCATGATCTCCTCGACCCAGACCTCTCCCAAATCGAGGATGCTGCGCAACATCGCGCGCTCCTCGCTGACATCGGCGCCGGGTCCCCGATGCAGATCGATCATGCCCCGGAGTTCCTCCTCGCGCTCCTCGTCATCCGCCGGCGTTTTGACTCGCGCGCCGAAAAGCTTAAGCACGCCGCGAACGATCCCGCGAACCGCGAAGCTCAACGGCTTGAGGACCCAAACGAGCCCATTAACCACGGGGGCGACCGCCAATGCCGAACGATCCGGATTGTTAATCGCGTAGGTCTTCGGCAGCACCTCGGCGAAAATCACCACGACAATCGTCATCCCCAGGGTCGCGTAGGCAACGCCGGCCTCTCCGAACAAAGTGATCATCAGGCTCGTCGCGAGCGCCGAGGCGCTGATATTGGTGATGTTGTTGCCGATCAGGATCGAGCCGATCAGCGTTTCATTCTGTTCGCGCAGACGCAGCACGGTTCCCGCGCGCTTTTGCCCCCGCAGGGACAATTGATGGATCCGCGCCTCCGAGGCGGCGGTCAGGGCGGTCTCCGAGCCGGAAAAAAACGCGGAAAAAAGAATCAGCACAAGGATCGCGGCGATCGTCGCGATATCGCCGCCGTCCAGTATTCCAAACTCGAATGTCACCGCGCCAATCCTTTCCACCCCACTCTTCTCGGTCCCGGTCCGATCGGACCCAGTCGTCCTAGCTGGTCGCCGCCGCGATCGACCGCTTCAGCACCCCGGCGACGTCTTTTTCATCCACATCCGCCGTCACGAAGGCATCACCGATGCCCCGTGCCAAGATGAAGCGCATGCGCCCGGCCAGCACTTTCTTGTCATGCCGCATATGATCTATCAGCGTGCCGGCGTCCCAGCCACGCGCGCCGGCGATCGACGCGATATCCATCGGCAGGCCCATGGACGCGAAATGCCGGCGTGCCCGATCCACGTCCTGACCGGGACAGAGCCCCATGCGATGGGACAGGTCGAGGGCGAGGATCATCCCGATCGACACGGCCTCGCCATGCAGAACCCCTCCGTCGTAGCCGGCCTCCGCCTCCAGCGCATGGCCGAAGGTGTGGCCGAAATTCAGTAGTGCCCGATCTCCGGTCTCACGTTCGTCCGCGGCGACGATGCGGGCCTTGGCCTTGCAGCTTTCGACCACCGCGACGCGACGCGCCTCCGGGTCACCAGCGAGAAGTCGCTCCCCGTTACCCTCTAGCCATTCAAAGAAACCGGGATCACGGATTAGGCCGTATTTCACGACCTCGGCATATCCGGCGAGGACCTCGCGCTCGGACAATGTGTTCAACACCGCCGTATCGATCACCACCAACCCGGGCTGATGAAAAGACCCGACGAGATTCTTGCCATGCGCCGTGTTGATCGCCGTCTTGCCACCAACCGAGCTATCGACCTGGGCCAGCAGAGTTGTCGGCACTTGCACGAAGTCGAGCCCCCGCAAGGTGATTGCCGCGGCGAAACCGGCGAGGTCGCCGACCACCCCGCCGCCCAACGCCACGACGATGCCGTCACGGCCGATACGCTCGCCAAGCAACCAATCAAGCAGTCGCTCGAGTTGTTCGAAGGATTTGGTGCTCTCGCCGGTCGGCAAAATGTAATGCTTTGATTCAATCCCGTTGGCATCAAGTCCATCGCGTGCCGCCGCGAGCCAATGCGGCGCGACATGCTCGTCCGTCACGATAAACGCCCGGCGTTTTCCGAAACGTTGCAGGACCGCCTCACCCAGCCTCGCCATCTGGCCAGCGCCGACGACGATATCATAGGCCCGTTCGCCAAGCTCAACGCGAACCGTTTCCATACCTGTCACGAGACCGCTCCCTCGGCGCCGGTGAAATACTCAAGCAACTTCTGGTGAACCCGATCCACGGTCTGCTCTATCGGACCGCGATAGGAATCGATGGTAAGATCGGCCTCGGCATAGACTGGGTATCGTTGTTCCATGATGGCTTCCAAGGTCGCGCGCGGGTTCTCGGTCAACAAAAGCGGACGATCCGAACGCCGAGCCACGCGCTCAAACAACACATCCAAATCCGCCTTTAGCCAGACCGACAGCCCGTGATCCTTTATTTCCCGTCGTGTATCCCCGGACATGAACGCCCCGCCACCGGTCGCGAGAATACAAGGCGGGTCGCGCAGCAACCGAGCGATGACACGTTCTTCGCCGCGTCTGAACTCCTCCTCGCCAAATCGGTCGAAGAAATCCGCGATGGAACAACCGGCGGCTTGTTCGATTTCCTTATCCGCGTCAACGAACCGGCTATCGAACATTTCCGCCAACCGGCGTCCGACACTGGTTTTTCCAGCACCCATGAGGCCTACCAAAACAACTGTCTTGGGCAGCGTCGATTGGGATTTCGAGGCACTATCCTGGGATGTCATTGGGAATCGCGACCATGTATGGCGTAAATCGGCGGCACGCGCTGAATTTTGGAGCGCCGTTGAATCGACGGCGAACGCCAAGTATTCTGCCATGATCGTGCCATGAATCGACGGTACCATGATTCTTGGAACCGCCGCTAGATCCACCCACGCGGCAATGGATCCGGGCGGCCCATTTTAGGCGGTTAATCAATCGTCGCGAAGGACGGGATCGTGGGAACGAAGGTATGAAATCTGCTGTTATCGTTCTGGTGATCGTGGTCGCGGTCCTTGCCGGCGGCCTCGCGTTCCTGTCGACCTGGGATATTCCCGCACCGACGAAACCGGTAGAGAAAGCCATTCCGAATGACAAGTTGTCGCGCTAGCGGCGCGGCTAGGTTCCGCGCGACGGCCTTTTTTCTCGGCTTAACGGGGATCGGTCTCCTGGCCGCGTTTTCGTTAACGGCCATGCCCGTAGGTGCCCAAACCCCGCGGTCCCTGCTACCGACGAAACCCCTTGAATTCAAGGTAAGCCCCGAACCAAAAACACTACCCAATCCAACGCGCGGGCCGTTGGCCGCGCCGGCGCCGCTTGGGACAGGGTCGGTCAATCCAGAGAGTTCGGGCAAATCCGGAATTAGTGTCGATAGTCTTGGGGCACTCACTGGCGAGACCGTGGGCGTCCTTGATGCAAACTCCGGCGGATTCGACACCGACCTGTGGCGCGACACCCCCAAGGCGGCGATCAACACGCTTATTCGGCTGTTGCCGGACGCCCCCGCGTCTCGGACGGTTTTGGACCTGAGACGAAGACTGCTCCTGTCACGGGCGGCTGTCCCGCCGGTGCTTCCGTCCGCCACGGAAACCGGAACCACGGAATCGCTTCTGCTCCAGCGCGTCCGAGCGCTATTCCGGTCGGGCGATCTCGATGGCGCGGCGAGCTTGCTTTCCGTCGTGCCGTCGACCCATCGCGAAGAAGCCTTGTCCAGGCTCGCCGCCGATATCGCGTTTCTACGCAACGATACGGCGCGGGCATGCGAAACGGGCGCCGCCTGGGTCGACCGGTCCTCGGACCGCTATTGGCAAAAGGCTCTTGTGTTCTGCGAAGCACTGAATGGCGCCTGGGAGAAAGTCGATTTCGGCATGCGACTGCTGATCGAACTCGACGAGAACGATGAGGTGTTTTTCGCCTTGATGCGGGCGATCGGCGGGGAAACCGGCGCCGCCGATCACATGCGGGCGCGCGATCTGCGCCCCCTGGACGTGGCCATGGCCAGAGCCTCGCGTGTCGGCCTCCCCGATCCGGGCGCGGAGGCACCGCCGCGTTGGTTATTGCGGGCTTTCATGGATGACGCCGGGATCACGCCAGCGAATCGATTCGCGATGGTGGAGCAAGCCGAGGCGGCGGGTATCGCCGGCACGTCGGAACTCATCGCGGTCTATGAATCCATGCGGGTCAGCCCGGAATTACTGGAAAGCGCCGCCTCGGTCGCCGCCGCCGATCCCAGCCCCACGGGCCGGGCACTCCTGTTCCGCGCGACCATGGCGCAGAACTCCAATCTCGGGAAGGCGCAAGCGACCAAGCAAGCCGGGGAAGTAGCGCGGGAACGCCGGGTTCTGGGACAGATGGCGCGGGTATACGCGCCAGTCGCGCGCGAACTCGCGGTCACCAGTCAACTCGCCTGGTTCGCGGCGGATGGCGCGCTATTGCTCTTGGCGGTAAATGATTTCGAGGCGGCGCGCTCCTGGCTGGGGCTCGCCGAACGCGAGGCGACCTTCAGTCCGGAACTTAGCGCCGCGTGGCGACGGCTCTGGCCCTTGGCGCGTTTGGCGGGTGGTGACGAGGTCTCGGAGTGGCGCGCCGACCACCTTCAAGGCTGGTGGGATTGGACACGCGAGACGGATCCAGGGAACGCCACCGCCAGGGCGACGGTCCTGTTCGGCCTGCTCGAAGCGTTGGACGAACCAGTGCCGGCCACGGCATGGCGTGGCTTGATCGGCCAATCCACACCCTCGGATGCTTCGGCTCCGAGCTATGCGATCACTCGCGCGCTTTCAGACGCGATTGCCAATGCCCGGGTCGGCGAGGCGATCTCGCTCATCGCTATCGCTTTCGGAACCAAACCGCTGGGCGACCTGCCGACGTCGATCCAAGTGGACGCGGTTCGCGGTCTTTATAGCCTCGGATTGGAAGCAGAGGCCCGACGGCTCGCCTTGGAAATCGCGATGGCATCCGGCTTATGAAGCGCGCCGGTCGGGGCCGCCAACCCACCAAGATCGATTCTCCCAATGTCGAGACATTCATGGAGATGCTGTTCGCGGAACGCGGCGCGTCCGTCAACACCGCGTCGGCCTATCGTCGAGATCTCAAGCAACTTGAAGATTTTCTGAAATCACGGAACGCCGGAATGGATGGGTGCTCCTCCGATGACCTTCGGGCCTATATGGCACGCATGGAACGCGACGGCATGGCATCACGGACGGCGGCGCGACGTCTTTCGGCGCTTCGCCAATTCTATCGGTTTCTTTATGCCGAAGGCCTGCGCGGCGATGATCCAAGTTCCGCCATCGATGCCCCGCGCCTCGGGCGAAGTCTGCCGAAAATTCTGTCGGAAGACGATGTGGAGCGCTTGCTTGCCGCCGCGCGCGCGCGACCGGGCCCGGAAGGCCGACGACTGGTTTGCCTCTTGGAGATCGCTTATGCCACCGGCTTGCGGGTTTCGGAACTGGTAAGCCTTCCCTTGGCCGCCGCCGCGCGCGACGAGCGCCTGCTGATCGTATGGGGCAAGGGGGGCAAGGAGCGGATGGTGCCCCTTACCGAGGCCGCGACCGAGGCCACGGCTACATACCGAAACGATCGAGCTCATTTTCTCGGCGGCCAGACGGAATCACGATTCCTTTTTCCCAGCAGATCGGCGGAGGGCCATTTGACCCGGCGTCGGCTGGGCCAATTGCTCAAGGAACTCGCCTTGGAATGCGGGATCGATCCGGCCAAGGTCTCGCCCCATGTCCTTCGGCACGCGTTCGCGACCCACCTTCTGGACCACGGGGCGGATCTTCGAAGTGTGCAGCAGATGCTCGGTCACGCCGACATCTCGACCACCCAAATCTACACCCATGTTCTGGGCCAGCGCCTGAGATCCATCATCGAGAACCATCATCCCTTGGCGGAAAAGCATTGATCCGCCGATTCCATGGTTCTCCGAACCGCTGGACGCGAGCCAGTGCTTGTGCCAATCAGATGAACCACCACTCCAAAGGCTGGGGACGAGCCCGTTGAGCGAGCAAGCTGGAAACCCGACACGCGTGTTTTTGGACTTCGAGAAGCCGGTGGCCGATCTCGAAGGCAAGATCGAGGAATTGCGGCATCTCTCCACGGATGGCGATATCAACATCGCCGAGGAAGTCGGCAAGCTGCAATCCAAGGTCGAACGTCAGCTTCGAACCACCTATCAAAAGCTTTCGCCCTGGCAGAAGGTCCAGGTCGCCCGGCACCCAAACCGTCCGCATTTCAAGGATGTCGTTTCCAGCTTGGTAACGGATTTCACACCCCTCGCCGGCGATCGGGGCTTCGGCGAGGATAAGGCAATCGTCGGCGGCATGGGGCGCTTTCGTGGATTTTCGGCGATCATCATCGGAACCGAAAAAGGCAACACAACCAAGGAACGCCTGGAAACCAATTTCGGCATGGCCCGGCCCGAGGGCTACCGCAAGGCGCGCCGGTTGATGGATATGGCCGAGCGTTTCCGCCTTCCGGTTCTCACCTTCGTTGATACCGCCGGGGCCTATCCCGGTATCGGCGCCGAGGAACGTGGCCAGGCCGAGGCGATCGCCCGGGCCATCGAGACCAGCTTGCGCCTGACGGTACCGGTGATCGCGACGATTATCGGCGAAGGCGGCTCCGGCGGCGCGGTCGCCCTGGCGACGGCGGACCGGGTTCTAATGTTCGAGCACTCGATCTATTCAGTGATCTCGCCGGAGGGCTGCGCATCGATCCTCTGGCGTAGCGGCGAACATGCCAAGGACGCCGCCGAGGC
>JADHLJ010000130.1 GCA_016780745.1 Alphaproteobacteria bacterium
ATCGGGTCCGTCGTCGAGGCCGGCGCCGAGGTTTGCGTTGTCATCGGCGGCGGCAATATCTTTCGCGGTGTATCGGTCGCGGCCGGCGGCATGGAGCGGGCGACCGCCGACTATATGGGCATGCTCGCCACGGTAATGAATGCGTTGGCGATGCAGAGCGCGCTTGAAACCCTGGGCGTGCCGACGCGGGTTCAATCCGCGCTTCCGATATCCGCCGTTTGCGAGCCCTATATCCGCCGTCGGGCGGTGCGTCATATGGAAAAGAAGCGCGTGGTGATTTTCGCCGCGGGCACGGGCAACCCATTCTTTACCACCGATACGGCGGCCGCGCTCAGGGCAACCGAGATGGGTTGCGATGCGTTGTTGAAGGCAACAAAGGTCGACGGGGTTTACGACGCGGACCCCGAGAAAGTACCCGACGCGGTTCGATTCGACCGGTTGAGTTACATGGATGTTCTTTCTCGGGACCTGAAGGTCATGGACGCATCGGCTATTTCGCTGGCGCGCGAGAATGGCATTCCGATTTTGGTCTTTTCGATACACAATACTGGCGCGTTCGCCGAAGTTATTGCCGGACGCGGGCGATATACCATAATTGCCGAGGAGAGATCGGATGGCTGAACCGGACCTCGACGACATTGAACGCAGGATGGACGGCGCGATTACCGCGTTGGCCAAGGAGTTCATGGGATTGCGAACCGGACGCGCGTCGACCCAGCTCCTGGAGTCGATCATGGTCGACGCCTATGGTGCCTCGATGCCGATCAATCAGGTCGCGACCATCAGTGTTCCGGAACCGCGCATGCTGTCGGTTCAGGTGTGGGACAAGGGCAACGCCAAGGCGACCGAGAAGGCCATTCGTGAGTCCGATCTGGGGCTCAACCCACAAGTCGACGGCCAGTTGCTGCGCATCCCCTTGCCGGACCTGTCGGAGGAGCGGCGCAAGGAGCTCTCCAAGATCGCCGCTAAATATGCCGAAAGCGCGCGCATCGCCGTTCGAAACGTGCGGCGCGACGGCATGGACGCCCTCAAGAAGATGGAGAAGGACGGCGATATCAGCCAAGATGATCGTCACCTCTACGAAGAGGAAATCCAGAGTCTTACCGATGCGCATGTCGGCAAGATCGATGAGGCGTTGTCGTCCAAGGAAGCGGAGATCATGCAGGTCTAGCGAATGGATCCGCAAATCGCACACGGATCGACGACCGTCCCCCGTCACGTCGCGATCATCATGGATGGGAACGGGCGCTGGGCTCGCGGTCGGGGACTGCCGCGGGCGGTCGGCCATAAATACGGCGCCGAGACCGTGAGGAAAACCGTCGAAGCCGCGATCGATCTTGGCGTCGGATATCTCACCCTGTTCGGATTCTCGTCGGAGAACTGGAACCGCCCCCTGGGCGAGGTTTCGGACTTGATGGGGTTGTTGCGCCGGTATCTCTCCAAGGAGATGGCTGAACTGCATGCCAAGGGTGTGCGGATTCGGGTGATTGGCGAGCGTGAGCGGTTGGACGCGGATATCGTCTCGTTGATCGAACAGTCCGAGCAACTTACCCATCACAACACGACCTTGAATCTTACGCTCGCGCTCAGTTACGGCGGGCGTAGCGCGATTGCCCTTGCCGCGCGGCGTATCGCCGAACAGGTGCAGGCCGGGACATTGCGCGCCGAGATGGTTGGGGAGGAACACCTGCGCGGAAGCCTTGAGACCGTCGACCTGCCCGATCCGGATCTTCTAATTCGTACGTCCGGAGAGCAGCGAATTTCAAACTTCATGCTCTGGGAATGCGCGTATTCGGAGTTTGTCTTCATTGATACGCTTTGGCCGGATTTCTCACGCGATCAATTCGCCGACGCCATTGCTGAGTTTGGTCGCCGCAATCGCCGTTACGGCGCCACGGTCTAGGCATGGGAAATGGTGATGCCGGCCCGCCGGAGGGTAGTGACAGACTATTCGGGCTTACCAGGAACTTGGCGCTCCGCATTCTTTCGACTCTTGTAATCCTGCCCTTGGCCGCCGGTTTGTTGGTGCTTGGCGGCGCTTATTTCACGGTTTTCGTGGCCGCGCTTGCCGGTTGCATGGCCTGGGAATGGACCCGGATCGCAAGCGAGCGGAGCGATCGCGCGATCGCTTGGATAGCGTCCTTGGTGAGCGCTCTCGTCGTGGTCTTTTCGCCATGGCTGGAGCAGGATCACCTGACCTTCGCGATTCTGGTCGCGCCGGCCTTGATTTTGGGCGCCGCGCTGGCGCGGCGATGCCCGAGCCCGGCCTGGGTCGCGGCGGCCCCGCTGGTGGCCTGCGTCGCCTGCTTGTCGGCGGTTCTATTGCGCGGCGGCGAGGAGTTGTCCGGCTCAATCCCGCTGATCTGGTTGATTGCGTCCGTCGCGGCGACGGATACCGGCGCGTATATCGCTGGTCGCTCGATCGGCGGTCCGCGATTGGCGCCCCGGATAAGTCCAAACAAGACCTGGGCTGGCCTGGTTGGTGGCATGGTCGCCAGCGCCGCGGTTGGTGGTATCTGCGGTTGGCTCATGAAGGGCGCCGACCCGACCGTGCTCATGATCTTGGGCGCTGTAATCGCGGTTGTTGGACAAATCGGTGATTTGCTCGAGTCGTCTTTCAAGCGGCGATTTAACGTTAAGGATTCGAGCCGTCTGATCCCCGGCCATGGCGGGGTCCTGGATCGCCTTGATGGACACATGATGGTGATCACCGTCATGGCCGCGGTGGTCCTGGTTTCGGGACAAAACCCGCTTATATGGTAGGTTGGGTTGAAACCGGCGGCGAAACGCCGGGCTGAAAAGAATTTTGACGTGGGGCGGTCGAGGGAAATGAAAACGGTAACGGTATTGGGGTCGACCGGTTCGGTCGGACAAACCACGCTTGGACTGCTGGCGAGCGCGCCGGACCGTTTTCGCGTCGTGGCCCTTACCGGCGGCGGCAATTGGCGGCTGCTGGCCGAACAGGCGGCGCTTTTCACGCCCGCGTTCATCGCGCTCGCCGATCCTCGTCACATCGAAGACCTTAAAGGAGCGTTGTCGGGGTTGCCGATTGAGATCGCCGCGGGGCCTGGCGCGCTATTGGAAGCGGCGCGCCGTTCGGCTGATTGGGTGATGGCCGGCATCGTCGGGATCGCGGGGTTGCCGCCGACCATGGAGGCGGTGCGGCGCGGCGCGACGGTGGCTTTCGCCAATAAGGAATGTCTGGTTTCCGCCGGCGCGGTGATGCTGGACGAGGTCGCGCGGGCCGGAGCGACGCTTCTACCGGCGGATTCAGAGCACAATGCGATCTTTCAGGTTTTCGAGGAACGTAACCGTGAGCGGATCGATCGCATAATTTTGACGGCGTCCGGGGGACCGTTCCGAGAACTTGATCTGGCCAGCATGGCGGTGAAATCACCGGCGGAGGCATTGGCGCATCCCAATTGGGACATGGGGCGCAAGATCTCCATCGATTCCGCGACGATGATGAACAAGGGATTGGAGATCATCGAGGCGCATCATCTGTTTGATCTGCCCGAGGATCGCATCGATGTTCTGGTTCACCCGCAATCGATCGTCCACAGCCTGGTTTCCTACCATGACGGCTCGGTCTTGGCGCAGCTCGGAACCCCCGACATGGCGACTCCGATTGCCAATGTTCTCGCCTGGCCGGATCGTATGGCGGTTTCGGGTGAGCGCCTCAATCTCTCGGAAATTTCGAACCTCACCTTCCAAGCGCCGGACCCCGAGAGGTTCCCCGCGCTTCGCTTGGCCCGTGAGGCCTTGCGGATGGGGGGCGGCGCGCCGCTGATCATGAACGCGGCCAACGAGATCGCCGTGGAAGAGTTCCTGGGCGGTCGGATAGGCTTTCTCGACATCGCTCGGATTGTCGAGACCATGCTTGAAGCGGAGCCAGTTCCGGCGCCCGAAACCATTGATCAGGTACTGGTATTTGACGGTGAGGCGCGGCGGGCGACGCGCGCCCTGATCGCCGGACCATCCTTCATTCCCCACAATGATGGCAAGGACGCGATTGCCTTCGCGGCGGCATCGCTCTAAACAACCGCAATGGCACGGAAAATCACCGGAGACCCATGGATCTACTGATCATCCTGAAGGACAACCTGCTGCCGTTCCTGGCGATTTTGACGGCGTTGGTTTTCGTCCATGAGATGGGCCACTATCTGGTCGCGCGCTGGAACGGCGTGCGCGTGGAGGTGTTCTCCGTCGGCTTCGGGCCCGAGCTGTTTGGTTGGAACGATCGGTCGGGGACGCGGTGGCGGTTTTCCGCCATTCCGCTTGGTGGTTACGTCAAGATGTTCGGCGACGCGGATGCGTCCAGCGCGACCGGAGACGGCCTGGATCGGATGAGTGACGACGAGAGAGCCGTCTCGTTTCATCACAAGCGTCTAGGCCAACGCTCGGCCGTGGTGGCGGCGGGGCCGGCGGCGAATTTCATTTTCGCGATCATCCTGTTGGCGGGGCTCTATACCCTCGTCGGTCAACGTCACGCGCCGCCCTTGGTCTCGGCGGTCACGGCCAATAGCGCCGCCGCGATCGGGGGCATCCAGGCGGATGACAGGATCGTTCAGATCGGTGAGACCGAGATCACGGCGTTTGATCAATTGCGCCGGATCGTCATGCAAAGCCCGGGTATCCCGCTTGAATTCGTGATCGAACGGGATCGCCGACTGATTACCTTGGTGATTACGCCACAGGCCGTGCAAGCGGAGAATCCTGTTGGGAGTATTGCTTCGTTTGGCCGGCTCGGCGTAACGGGCGTGCCAGGCGAGATGGTCAAGCATGGTCTCCTGACCTCCATCGGGATGGCGGCCACGGAAACTTGGTCGATGACCCTTCAGACCCTGGAGGCGGTCGGCGAGATGTTTGTCGGCAAACGGGGCACCGACGAATTGGGTGGGCCACTCAGGATCGCGCAACTTTCCGGCACCGTCGCCGAGGCGGGCTGGGTGACCGCGATCTGGTTCACCGCCCTGTTGTCGATAAATCTCGGCCTGATCAATCTGTTTCCCATTCCCGTCTTGGATGGCGGGCATCTTGTGTTTTATCTGGCGGAGGCGATACTCGGTCGACCCTTGAGTGAACGGATCCAGGAATGGGCCTTCAAGATTGGCTTCACCTTGGTTATTGGCTTGATGCTATTCGTGACCTGGAACGATATCGTGCAACTCAAGGTTATCGAGTTTTTCGGCTCGTTGTTCAGTTAGGGGCGTGACGCGAGAAATGATGCAATCGATTTTCGCGAACGCTCGACGAGGCGGCGTTTCCTCGTTTGCGCGAAAGGTGCTGCTGCCGCTGGTTCTGCTGGTGGCGGCCGTGACCCTCGATCCGCCGCCGGCGATGGCCCAAAGCGGGATCATTGACTCCATTCAGGTTACCGGCTCGCAGCGGATTGATCCGCAAACCGTCGAATCCTATTTGCTGGTTGCGCCGGGAGACCCGTTTGACCCGGATCGCCTCGATCGGTCACTGAAGGTGCTATTCGGCACGGGCCTGTTCGCCGACGTGACCATGCGGCGCGAGGGCGGTCGGCTAGTTGTCGCGGTGGTCGAGAACCCGGTTATCAACCGGGTCGCGTTCGAGGGTAACAAGCGTATCGAAACCGAGGATCTGGAGCGCGAAATTCAGTTGCGGCCGCGACTGGTTTTTACCCGCACCAAGGTCCAGCAGGACGTTCAGAGAATTTTGGATGTCTATCGCTTGAGCGGCCGTTTCGCGACGGAAATTCAGCCGAAGGTCATTCAACTGGAGCAGAACCGCGTTGATCTTGTTTTCGAGATCGACGAGGGGCCGCTTAACCGAATTCGGGGATTGTCCTTCATTGGAAATCGTAAGTTTTCCGATTCCGACCTGAAGGATGTCATTCAGACGAAGGAGTACGCTTTTTGGCGACTGCTGACGACATCGGATACCTATGATCCGGACCGTTTAAGTTTCGACCGCGAGTTGTTGCGGCGTTTTTATCTTGAAAACGGTTACGCGGATTTCAAGGTTGTCTCCGCGGTCGCGGAACTCACGCCGGATCGCGAGGACTTCGTCGTTACCTTCACGATTGAAGAGGGCCCCCGCTACAAGATCGGGGAAATCGATATCGACGTGAATTTGAAACGCGTCGACAAGGAAGCCTTGCTTCCGCTGGTCACGATGATTCCCGGCGAGTGGTACAACGCCAACGAGGTCGATGACTCCATAGATCAGTTGACCGATAAAATCGGAACGCTCGGCTACGCCTTCGTGAACATCAGACCCAAGGTGAACCAGCGCCGAGAAGATTTGGCGATTGACCTTACCTTCCAGGTTTCCGAGGGCGCGCGCGTTTATGTCGAGCGGATCGATATCGAGGGCAATGTTCGTACCCTCGACGAGGTCGTGCGTCGGGAGTTCCAGCTGGTCGAAGGAGACGCCTTCAACACCTCCAAGCTGCGCCGCTCACGTCGACGTATCGGTAACCTCGGGTTCTTCAAGTCGACCAAGATCAACAATGTTGAAGGTAGCGCGCCGGACAAGACGATCATTAAGGTCGACCTTGACGAGCAGTCCACTGGACAGGTCTCGCTTGGTGTTGGGTTTTCGTCCCTGGATGGCGCGCTCGGTGACATCGGCATCAGCGAGCGAAACCTGCTGGGCCGGGGCCAGAACCTGAGCTTTCGTTTCCAGGGATCGGCCAAGCGTCAGGAGTTCGATATCGGCTTTACCGAGCCCTATTTTCTAAACCGGGATGTCTCGGCCGGCTTTGATCTGTTTCAGGTCACCCGAGACAGACAGGACGACAGTTCCTTCGATGAGCGTAAGGCGGGCGGCGCGCTTCGCCTCGGATACACATTGGCGCCGGATTTGCGCCAAAGCCTGCGCTATCAATATAAGCAGACGGAAATTCGTAACGTGAAGGCCGAAGCCTCGCGCTTCATTCGCGACCAGGAAGGCAAGACGACGGTCTCGCAAATCAGTCAAACCCTGAGCTATGACAAGCGCGATAGCCGCAATAACCCAACCGAAGGCTATGTGGTCAGTCTTACCACCGATTTGGCCGGGTTTGGCGGCGATACGCGCTTGGCGAGGGCGCGGGTCCGGAGCGGTTATTACATTCCGATCCTCGAGGACAAGGTGTTGAGCTTCCTGTTCGAGGGCGGCCATGTGCTTGGCCTTGGGCAAGATGTCGGAATCGCGGAACGCTTTTTCATTGGGGGCCAGCAATTCAGGGGCTTCGCGACATCGGGTATCGGTCCGCGCGATATCACCACCTCCGATGCACTCGGCGGAAATACGTTCTATGTCGGTACCGCGGAGTTCAGTTTTCCCATTGGCCTACCGGACGACCTGGGTTTCAAGGCGTCGGTATTCACCGATGTTGGCAGTTTGTGGAACATCGATAGCACGGGATCGGATATATTCGATTCGAGCGCGATCCGGATCGCGGCCGGCGCGGGACTTGGATGGTCCACGGCGTTCGGCCTGATTCGAATCGATTTGACCTCGGCATTGTCGAAAGAGGACAGGGATGAAACCGAATTCCTACGTTTCAGTTTCGGTACGCGGTTCTAGAGTGGCAATGGCAACGGGATCAAAAATACGCGGCGTGTGCCACGCGATTTTCGCCGCCACTCTTCTGGTTGTCGCGGTTGCCGTCGGAAATGGCGCCGCGATCGCCCAGGCCATTCCCAAGCTCGAGCCGGTGGCCGTTGCCGTGATCGATTTTCGCGGCGTTCTCTCGAAGTCCGACGCCGCCAAGAGCATCCGGGAGACCATTGATGCTCGTCGCGAGGAGTATCGCGCGCAATTCGCGACGATCGAGAAACAACTTCGCGAGGAACAACAGGCCTTGGCGCAGCAACGGCCAATCATCACCGCCGACGCTTTCGAGCAACGGGCACGTGATTTGCAAAATCGGGTGCGACAAGCGCAACTGGAGGCTCAGGCCGGTAACCAACAGCTTAAACGCGCGCTCGATAAGGCAATGGATAAAGTCCAGAAAGCGCTCTTCGGCGTGGTCGCCGAGCTCGCCGAGGAAGCCGAGGCGGGTGTCGTGCTGTTCCGGAGCTCCATCGTTATCGCGGTAAAGAAGTTGGAAATCTCCCAAGAAGCCTTGAAGCGATTGAACGCGAAACTTTCCAAGGTGGATGTTGTCTTCGAGCCGGCGAAGCAGTGAAGGAGCGTCCGCATGGCTGACCGGCGGTTCTTCCCGTATGCCGGACCATTCCGGCTCGCCGAGATTGCCGAGATGACGGGCGCGGAGCTGCGGAACTGCCCGGATCCGTCGCTTGAAGTCACCGGTGTCGCCGCGCTTGATCGGGCTGTCTCGGGGGATCTCGGTTTTCTGGAAAACCGGCGCTATCTTTCGGCACTTGGCGAAACCAAGGCCTCGGCATGTTTCGTGGCCGCGGCCTTCGTTGATCGCGCGCCGCCGGAGCTGACACTGTTGGTCACCGACCGACCAAGGCGAAATTTCGCCCGCATATCCCGGTTGTTCCATCCCGAGGACAGGCCGGAGCCGGGCATCCACCAAAGCGCTATTGTCGCTGATGGCGTGCGTCTGGGAGAGGGGTGCCGGGTCGACGCGGGAGCTGTCATTGACGCCGATGTGGAAATCGGAGACGGGGCCTGGATCGGTCCGAACGTGGTGATCGGCAAAGGCGTGACGATCGGCGCTGGTACCCGCGTCGACGCTAATGCATCGCTCTCGCATTGTGACATCGGCGCGCGGTGTTTGATCTATCCCGGCGCGCGTGTCGGACAGCCTGGGTTTGGCTTTGAGGTGGATGCCTCCGGGCCGCTCAAGATGCCGCAACTGGGGCGCGTGATCATCGAGGATGATGTCGAAGTCGGCGCGAATACCACGGTTGACCGGGGCGCGGGGCCGGACACGGTTATCGGCCGGGGCACTATGATCGATAACCTCGTACAGATCGGCCACAACGTCGAGATCGGCAAGGGTTGTATTATCGTGGCACAGGTCGGCATCGCCGGGAGCACGAAATTGGAAGACTACGTGGTGCTTGGCGGCCAGGTTGGGGTCGCGGGCCATATTACGATTGGGACCGGCGCTCAGGTCGCCGCGCAATCCGGCGTGAACAAGGGCGTTCCGGCGGGAGCGCGCATGGGCGGATCTCCGACCGTGCCCATGCGGGAGTTTCGTCGCCAAGTCGCCGCGGTCAAGGCGCTTGGACGGCGTGTTGATAAGAGCGATCAAGAGGACAACTAACAATGGCCGAGGACAGTTCCGAGCGGGGCGTTCCCGATATCGCGGAAATCGACGTCAACAGAATCAAGGAATTGATTCCGCATCGATACCCGTTCCTGATGATCGACAAGATCCGGTCCATCGAATTCGACAAGCGCGCGATCGGGATCAAGAATGTTTCGGTTAACGAACCGCATTTCGACGGGCACTTTCCGAACCGTCCGGTAATGCCGGGGGTGCTGATCATCGAGGCGATGGCCCAGACGGCGGGATGCCTTGTGGTTGCGACGCTTGGCGAGGAAGCCGAGGGCAAGCTTGTCTACTTCATGACCGTCGACAATGCCCGGTTCCGCAAGCCCGTCGTGCCAGGCGACCAATTGGAAGTCGACGTTGAAAAACAACGCAATCGCGGGCCCGTCTGGAAGTTTTCCGGCAAGGCGCGAGTCGATGGCGCCCTGGTCGCCGAAGCCGTATTTTCCGCCATGATCGTGGACAGCTGATGTCATCCGCCGCGCCAAGCCAAAACATTCATTCCTCCGCGATAATCGAAAGCGGGGCAATCCTGGGCGCCGACGTCCAGGTCGGCGCTTTTTCGGTGATTGGTCCCGACGTCGTGCTGGGGGACGGGGTCAAGATCCATCCACATGTCGTGGTGTCCGGGCGGACGGAGATTGGCGATGCGACGGAGATATACCCGTTCGCGTCCATCGGCTCCCAGCCCCAGGACCTGAAATACCACGGCGAGCCATCGCGTCTTGTTGTCGGCGCGCGCAATGTGATCCGCGAGCATGTCACCATGAACCCGGGCACCGAGGGCGGCGGCATGCTGACCTCCGTCGGAGACGGATGCCTCTTCATGGTCGGCGCGCATGTGGCGCACGACTGTCATGTCGGGGACAATGTCATCCTGGCGAACAACGCGACCTTGGCGGGCCACGTCACCGTCGGATCCTTCGCTATTCTCGGCGGCTTGTCGGCGGTCATTCAATTCGCGCGGGTCGGGGCCCATGCCATCGTTGGCGGCATGACCGGCGTCGAGCATGACGTTATCCCTTATGGTTCGGTGAAGGGCGATCGGGCGCGTTTGGCTGGATTGAATATCATCGGCATGCGGCGTCGGAGTTTCACGCGGGAGCAGATTGATGGGTTGCGGCGCGCTTACAAGGCGATGTTCGCCTCCGAGGGCACGCTTCAGGAGCGTGTCGACGCGGTCGCGGAGGCCGAGGGCGACCAGGCGGCGGTCATGGAGATCGTGAACTTCATTCGCGAGGAACCCAGCCGCGCGATCTGCCAGCCTAGGGACGATACTGACTAACGCCATGCGCAAGCTCGGCATCATCGCGGGTGGGGGCGTTCTGCCAAGACGGCTCGCGGACACCCATCTCGAAGCCGGTGGCGGTGTGTTCATGATCGCCTTTGAGGGGATCACTCCCGACGAGACGGTCGAGGGTCTTGATCACGCCTGGGTCCGCCTGGGCCGCATTCAGGACACGATGGACGCCATGATCGGGGCGGGTGTCGAGGATGTGGTCATGGCCGGCCCGATCAAGCGTCCGGCTCTGTCGTCCCTGGATATCGACGGGCGAGGGGCCAAGCTGTTGTTCCGCGCCGGACGCAAGGCCTTTGGGGATGACGGCTTGCTCTCGGTGCTTGTCGCGGAGATCGAGTCCGATGGTCTGAAGGTCATCGCGGTGGATCAGATCTTGGGCGGCGTGTTGGCGCGCTCGGGCCCGATCGCGGGACAGGAACCGGACGAGGCCGCTTGGTCGGACATTCAGCGCGGGATCGATGTTCTCAGGCATCTCGGACCGGTCGATGTCGGACAAGGGATCGCGGTGCAGGAAGGACTGGTGCTGGCGGTGGAGGCTATCGAGGGTACCGACGCGATGATCGAACGGGCCGGCGGTCTTGCCCGAGACGGGGTGGGGCCGATTCTCGTCAAGATCAGCAAGCCTGGCCAGGAACGTCGCGCCGATATGCCGACGGTCGGGCCGGACACGGTTTCGAATGCAAGCGCGGCGGGTTTCCGGGGGATCGCGGTCGAGGCCGGCTCGACCTTGTTGCTTGATCTTGACCAGGTACGCTTTCTCGCCGAGGAGGCCGGGCTTTTCGTG
>JADHLJ010000131.1 GCA_016780745.1 Alphaproteobacteria bacterium
CAATGCCGGCGCGGGTCATGGGATCATGGCGAACGCCTTCTACGATCCGGCGCTCGGCTACGACGCGCCGATGGATACCTCGGATACGCCGCGCATGACCCAGGCCAAGGAGATCTACGGTCGGCTGCAAAAGGCCGAGAACCTGGGCGAGGTGATGGCCCGCGCCGGCCGAAAATACGCGGTGCTGACCACCGGCAAGATCGGCAATGCGCGACTGTTGAATATCGATGCCGCCGCCCTTGGTCAGCCGGTGTTTTCGATCTGGGGCGCCGATGTGTCCAGCCCGGCGGCGAATTTCGAGGCGATCATCGAGCGCTTTGGCCCGGTGCCGGAACAAACCCTGCCGAATACCGCCGTCGCCGACTACGCGACCACGGTTCTGCTGGATCACATGATCCCCGACCATGACGCCGATATTCAGGTGATCTGGTACAACGAGCCGGACCTTGCCTATCACTACAAGGGCATCGGCTCGCCCGAGAGCGA
This sequence comes from Alphaproteobacteria bacterium, assembly GCA_016780745.1. Classification (GTDB taxonomy): domain Bacteria; phylum Pseudomonadota; class Alphaproteobacteria; order Thalassobaculales; family Thalassobaculaceae; genus JADHLJ01. The sequence continues at coordinate 487 of JADHLJ010000131.1, forward strand.
TATCGCGGTGCGCGGGGTCGATGCCGGCTTCGGGCGCATTCTCGAGTGGTGGGAAGCCGAGGGACGCGCGGCGGGCTGGCAGATCATCGCCGCCTCGGATCATGCCCAGATCACCGTTACCGCGCAGGTGAATGTCATCGAGGCGCTTAACGCCGGTGGCTTCAGGGCGGGCAAGGCGATCGACGACGCCGTGGACGTGGCCGTTAAGCGCAGTTCTTCCGGTCAGATCACGGTACGCGACCGCGACCCGGCGCTGGTGGCCAAGGTGCTTGGCTTCCTCCAGGAACAAGAGTGGTGCGGGCTGACCTTTACCCTCGAGGGCGGCAATGGCGCGCTGTCCATGGGTCTGATCAACAGCCTTAACGAGCGTTCGCCCGACATCAACTACACCATGCGGACCTCCGATGGCGTGAACGCGCATGGTTATCCCGGCACCTGTTACGCCGATAACGCGGACATTCCGCTCGGCGGCGGCATCCATGGCGGGTTGCAGCGCACCGAGATCAACAACCTGTTGGTCATGGGCGGCGATCGGATCACGCCCGAGACGGTACACGACACGCCGACCGGCATCGTCGACATCATGCCGACCATGCTGCACGGGCTCGGCCTGGAACCACCGCGAACCGCCATGGGGCGCCCGCTTGCCGAGGCCTTTACCGGCGGTGGCCCAGCCCCCGCCTGGCGGGAGCGAACCGAGAGCGCCGCGGCCGGCGCCTATGCCCAGGAGATGGTGGTCGCGGATGTCGAAGGCGGCAACGCCGCATATCTTAGAGGCGGGAGGCGCACGTCATGAACCGGCCAATCATTCTTTACGAGAACATGCGGGCGGCGGCCTATATCCCTTACTACCTCGCCGACACGACCAAGGCCTTCGCCGCCGAGGGAGTGGAAGTGGAAATCCAAACCTCTCCCGCCACCCACCGCACCGCCGAGGCGCTGCTCGAGGGCGAGGCTGATATTTCCTGGGGCGGGCCGATGCGGGTGATGCTGCATCACGACCGCGACCCCGACTGTCCGCTGGTGTGCTTCTGCATGGTCGTCGGAAAGGAGCCTTTCAGCCTGATCGGGCGGGAACCCAATGACCGATTCCGCTTCGTCGATCTCAAGGACGCGCGCATCGGGACCGTCAGCGAGGTACCGACCCCATGGATGTGCTTTCAGGACGATCTGCAACGCGCCGGTGTCGATCCCGCCACGCTCGACCGGCTGGCGGACGGCACGATGGGCGAGAACGTCGCGGCCTTGCGCGCCGGAAAACTGGACGTGATCCAGGTTTTCGAGCCCTTCGCCGATGATCTTCTGGCCTCGGGGGACGGCCATCTCTGGCACGCCTTCGCCGAGCGCGGAACCACCGCCTACACGACCTTTTACACGACCCGTCGCTTCGCCGAGGAGAACCGCGAGACCTGCCTCGCCATGACCCGCGCGATGGCCAAGACCCAGACCGCGCTGTTCGCCGATACCGCCGCCTCCATCGCGGAGCGGGTGTCGGGGTATTTTCCCGAGCAGTCCAAGGACGCGCTTGCCCGGATCATCAACCGCTATCGCGATACCGGGGTGTGGGCGCGGACGACGGCGCTGCCGCCGACCCCGGTGGTGCGGCTCAAGGCGGCGCTGATCTCCGGCGGCCTGATCAGCCGGGACATGCCGTATGAGCGTGTTGTCGCCGAAGGGCTTTCCGATATCGACTGAATGAAGAGGGGGACTGTCGTTGCGAGCGGATAGCCCGATCACCGAAAGCGTTCCCGTCGTCGACATCGCGCCGTTCCTGAACGGCGACGCGGCGGAAAAACACGCCGTCGCCCGCGCGGTTGCCAAGGTCTGCGAGGAAACCGGGTTCCTGATCGTCTCGGGCCACGGCATCGCCGAGCCGGTGCTGGACGCGGCTTTCACGACGTCACGGGCGTTTTTCGACCGGGATCAGCGCGACAAGGACAGGTGGCATCCCCAGGGGCCGGCGCGGCAACGCGGCTATCACGCGCTCGCCACGCGCGGGCTGGCCAATACCCTGGATAAATCCGTGCCGCCGGATTTGCGCGAGACGGTGTTTCTCGGCCCCATCGACGATCATCGCGCCCACTACGCCAGCCTGCCCGAGGCAACGACGGCCTATGCCGAGAATATCTATCCGGACGCACCCGCCGAATTCAGTCCGGCGTTAACGGCGCTCTATCGGGCGTATGAGCGTTTATCCTCGGATCTGCTTCGGATCTTCGCGACGGCGCTGGACCTTCCGGAGGACGCTTTCGCGGCCAAGATGGACCGGCATTTCAGCATCCTGAGCTCGCACCACTACCCGCCCCTGTCCGAGCCGCCCGAGGCCGGTCAGCTTCGAACCGGCGCGCATACCGATTTCGGCGCCTTCACCATCCTGGCGATGACCGACGCGCTGGGCGGGTTGGAAGTGCTCTCGCCGCGCGGCGACTGGCTGCCGGTTGCGCCGCCCGAGGGCGCACTGGTGGTCAATCTTGGTGATATGATGGCGCGCTGGACCAATGACCGTTGGAAATCGACCCTGCATCGCGTGGTCAATCCTGACCGGCTCGGCGCCTGGGAGTCGCGGCGTCAATCGATCGGGTTTTTCGCGCATCCGAATTTCGACGCCGCTATCGACTGCATCGCGACCTGCCTCGGGCCTGGCGAGGACCCGCGCTATCCGCCGATCACCACCGGTGGCCATATCGCCATGAAGATCGCGAAAAGCCACGCGGCGTGATCCTTGGGCCCATCAGCTCAGAACCCGTCCGGGGCGGGTGAGACCGAGGTCGCGACGCTTGACGAACCGCCAGACCAGCACGACGCAGGCCGCCGCCAGCCCGATGGCCAGTCCGCTCCAGACACCGACGCCCTGGAGCTCCAGCTCAAACGCCAGAACGCCCGCCGAGCCGAAGCCGAGACCGAGATAGCACACCAAGGCGAGCATCATCGGCACCCGCGTGTCGTTCAGGCCGCGCAGCGCCCCGGCGGCGATCGCCTGGCCGCCATCCACCAGTTGGAACACCGCCGCGACCGCCAGATAGCTGACGGCAAAGGCAATCGCCGGGGCGTGGCTCGGATCCTCCAGATCGAGGTAAAAGCCCGACAAGGTGCGCCCGAAAACCCAAAACGCGGTCGCCGCCGGGAACATCACCAGCACGCCTAGACCAAGCGCCGCGTATCCCGCCTTGCCGATGGCGTCCTCGTCACCGCGCCCCCAGGCCAGACCTACACGTACCGTCGCCGCCTGGCTGATACCCAGCGGGATCATGAAGGTCACCGCCGAGCATTGCAGCGCGACCGCGTGACCGGCCAAGGGCGCGGCGCCGAACTGACCGATCAGGAACGCGGCGATGGCGAAGAGCCCCGCCTCGGCGAGGGTCATGAAACCGGATGGGGCGCCGATCTTGAGCAATTCCAGGAACCGCGGCCAGTCCGAGCGCCAGAAGCGCGCCAGAACCCAATAGCGCTTGAAGCGACGATCGCGCAGTACGAAGCCGAGCAGGAAAGCCGCCATGAAGAAATGCATGATCGTGGTCGCCAGGCCCGCGCCGAACAGCTCCCATCTGGGAAAGCCGAACTTGCCGAACATCAAAGCATAATCGGCGAACCCGTTCACCACGATGGCGCACAGGGTCGCCACCAGCGCGGCGCGGGGACGGCCATGCGCGGAGATGAAGTTTCGCAGCACGATGAAGGCAAAACCCGGAAACAGCAGCCAGACCGCCGGGCGCATGTATTGCTCGGAGAGCGCGACGATCTCCGGGTCCTGATTCATCAGCAGTAACAAGTCCCCGCCATTCCAGACCACGACCGTGAACGGCACCGTCATCACCGCCGAGATCCACAGGCCCTGGCGCACCGTCCGACGCACCCCGCGATAACGTCGGGCGCCGAGCTCCTGCGCGCACATCGCGGCAACCGCGGTCAAGGTTCCGATGCCAAAGAACACCAACGGAAAGATGATGCTGCTGCCCAGCGTGCCCGCCGCGAGCGGCACCGGCCCCAACCAGCCCATCATGACGACATCCGTGGTCGACATCGCCACCGTGGCCAACTGGCTCAGCACCAGGGGCCAAGCCAGGGTCAGGGTGGCGCGGAACTCGCGACTCCAGGAGGTAGCGGTGCCAGGCTCGGACGGCTCGCGGCGAGCCGGGGTATCGGGGGATGTCATGATTTTGCTCTTTTGGCCAAATCGGCCAGTCGATCTTGGTTGCCTTTGCAAGGCGGCAAGCCGCCATTCGCGTCCGCGAGGCTAGAGAGCCTCGGTCGTCACATGACGCGATCGCATGAGTCGCGGTATGGGGGGCACAAGATCGAACATGCGCGTCGGGTACTCCCACCGGGGTCGAGAGTCAACGCAAAGGCGGCGGGGGTTTGCCGGCCCGCCGCTTTATTCCTTTTGATCAGGCGGTATCGACGGTCCCGGATCGAAGGGCGAGATCAGTATCCTCGGCTTGGCCTGCTTGCCCGCGTAAAGCTCGTTTCGTCGTTCATTGAGGTATTCGGCGAAATAGAGCTGGTCCGAGGTCAGCATTTCCAGGCGGCGGTTTTCCATCTCGGTCCAGAGATTGTGAACCTCGCGAATCGCCTCGGGGCTGGGCTCCATCTTGTCCAGCTTGGTGGTGGCCTCGTTGATCCATTGAATGGCCCGATCCCGGGTGTCCCGGGCCTCGTTGACCAGTTTCTCCAGACGGTCGAAGATCACCTTGTCGATCTCGGACGGGGAACCGTCGCAAAACGGCTTCAAGATCCGCAGCAGCGCGAATTCCTTCTCGGTCAACGCATAAAGCGGCTTGCCGAAATAAGTGAACTCGAGATTGCGCACCGACATATTGCCGGCCAGCCGCGCGAGGCGTTGTATCGGCGCGGTCGATCCCTCGAGCCTGGAGCATTCCTCGTCGGTGATTTCCTCGCCATTGGGTCCGATAATCTTCTCGGGACCCGGGTCATCCGGATTATCCGCGCCGGCTTGCTGGCTCCGCGCCACGTCTGGAATTGCCAGGAACAGGAACGCCGAAAGAACGAGCGCGCCGAGACTTTCGGGCAAATTCGATCTTGACGTCGGATGGGGCTGGGTGTCCGCTCTCATGCCGCCAAGAATAGGCCGCGCCGCCCGCCGGAAAAAGCCGTTATCCATCAAAAGGACAAGATCATGACCATCGCACCGCCAACCAACACGCCGTTCGAGACCTGGACCGTCGCGAAACCGGTCTCGCAAGGCGCCAAGGGTGTTGTGGTTTCTCAGGAAATCGAGGCCGCCCGGGTGGGCGCGGCGATGATCGAGGCCGGCGGCAACGCGATCGACGGCGCGATCGCGACGGCTCTCGCGCTTACCGTTACCGAGCCCTGGATGAGCGGGCTGGGCGGCGGTGGCTTCATGGTCGTCTATCTCGCCGCCGAGAAACGCGTGCGCGTGGTTGATTTCGGCATGATCGCGCCGAGCGGCCTAAACCCCGCCGATTACCCACTTACCGGGGCGACCGGCGCGGATCTGTTCGGCTGGCCGGCGGTCGTGGGCGATGTGAACTTCCACGGCGCCAAGTCGATCGCGGTGCCCGGCTCGGTCGCGGGCTACGCGCTGGCGGCGGAGAGCTTTGGGCGGAAAAGCTGGGGAGATTTGGTCGCGCCGGCGATCGGGCTCGCCGAACGTGGGCACCGGGTCTCCTGGTGGACGACGCTTAACGTCGCCTCCGAGGCTGGGCTGCTGGGTCGGTATCCGGGATCAAAGGATGTCTGGCTTCCAAGCGGCCTGGTGCCGGTGATGGCGGCGGATGTCGACCCGAATCACCTGCCGCTCGGGAATCTTGCGAACACCTTGCGCGAGATCGCGGCCAAGGGCCCCCGGGCGTTTTACGAAGGCCCGATCGCGCGCTCCATCGCAGCCGACACCCAGGCCGCCGGCGGCACCCTGTCCGAGGCCGATCTCGCCGGCTACACCGCTCGGATCGTTGACCCGCTCACCGTCGAGCGCGGAGAAGCTGTCTACAATCTCGCGGGCGGATTGACCGCCGGGCCGACCTTCGCCGACGCGCTCTCCCAACTGCCGGCCTTCTCGGGCACCACGCCCGACGCCGAGGCCTATGCCGCACACGCCCGGGCGTTGATCGCCTCCTATGAGCGGCGGCTGGAGACCATGGGTCACGCCGGCGACATGGGTGATCGCAGTTGCACCACCCATATCAGCACCGCCGACGCCGAGGGCAATATGGTGATGATGACCACCACCCTCCTGTCCCGCTTCGGCTCTCGCGTCGTCCTGCCGACCAGCGGCGTGCTGATGAATAACGGCATCAACTGGTTCGATCCGCGTCCGGGACGCCCGAATTCGATCACCCCGGGCCAACGTCCGCTCTCGAATATGTGTCCGATGATCGCGACCCGGAACGGGCAACCCAGCTTTGGTTTCGGCGCCTCGGGGGGACGGCGGATCATGCCGGCGGTCTTCCAGCTCGCCTCTTTCGTCAATGATTTCGGGATGGACCTCGAGGCCGCGCTAGCCCAGCCCCGCATCGACATCAGCCTCGTCGACAAGATTACCCATGACGGGCGCCTCGACGAAGCCACGGCCGCGGCCTTGAACGCGGTCGCGCCGTCGCGTCCGTGGTCGCCGACGGCCACGCCATCGATTTACGCGGTGCCCTCGGGGATCGCGATCGGCGCGGATGGCGGTATAGTCGGCGGCGCTCATATCCACTCGCCCGTCGCGGGCGTCGCGACCGCCTAGGGAGGAAGATCATGCCATCGGAAATTGAATGGGCCAGCGCGGCGGGACGGCGCGCGATCGGTAATGTCGAGATCACCAAGACCCAATGGGGCGGGTTCGCGGGCGCGACCGCCAAGGGCCGCTTGGTCGGGTTCGACCCGATCGACGCCGATCGCGACCTCGCCGACCTCTACCAAGCTGGTATCGAGGGCGAGGAGCCGGAGCGAATTTGGGACTATCTCGGCTACGGCCCTTTCTCCAGCGCCGAGGATATGCGTCCCTGGCTTACCTCGGTCGCCGAGGCCACCAACGCGGTTTATGTCGGCTATCGCGACAACGCGACCGGCAGGCTCGGCGGCATGGGAAGTTTCATGGAGATCCGCGAGAATTTCGGTGTCGCCGAGATCGGCAACATCTGGTTCGGCCGCGCCTGGCAACGTGGGCCGCGCACCACGGAAGTCCTCTCGCTGATGATGCATCACGTGATGGACACGCTTGGTTATCGGCGGCTGGAATGGAAGTGCAACGCCTTCAACAACCCCTCGCGTTCGGCGGCGCTCCGGCTCGGATTCCGCTTCGAGGGTGAGTTTCTCAACCATCTGATCGTCAAGGGCCGAAGCCGCGATACCGCGTGGTTCTCGATCACCGACGAGGAATGGCCAGGCGTGCGCGCGGCCCATGCCACTTGGCTCGCGCCGACGAATTTCGACGCCGACGGAAATCAGAAACAGTCCCTTAGCGACCTTACCAAGGCGCTTTGGTAAGACGACCGTTCACGCCGTTGCGCTCAGCAGCTTGATTTTTTCACGATGCGCAAGGCGCGTGCTGGCGAAACCGTGTCGAAAACGAGAGAATGGCGCGAGGACATTCGCGACACTGTCCATGCAATCATCGCCGGGCGCCGTTCGGCCAAGAATTTAGACTAAATCTGGGGAGGACCGGTCATGGTGGGTTCCGATATCGAAATCGCCCGCGAAGCGAAAATGAAACCAATTCTCGAGGTGGGCGAGGGTCTCGGCATCCCCGCGACATCGCTGGAGCCCTATGGCCATTACAAGGCCAAGGTGTCGATGGACTACATCGACTCCCTCAAGGATCGCCCCGACGGCAAGTTGATCCTGGTGACCGGCATCAACCCGACCCCCGCCGGCGAAGGCAAGACCACGACCTCGGTGGGCTTGGGCGACGCGCTGAACCGCCTCGGCCACAAGGCGATCATGGCGCTGCGCGAGCCGAGCCTCGGGCCCTGCTTCGGCATCAAGGGCGGCGCGGCCGGCGGCGGCTATGCCCAGGTCGTGCCGATGGAGGACATCAACCTTCATTTCACCGGCGATTTCCACGCCATCGCCGCCGCGAACAACCTGCTCGCGGCCATGGTCGACAATCACATCTACTGGGGTAACTCCCTGGGCATCGACGCGCGCCGGGTCACATGGCGGCGGGCGATGGACATGAATGACCGCTCGCTGCGTCAGATCACCGGCTCGCTCGGCGGCGTCGCCAACGGCTTCCCGCGTCAGGACGGCTTCGACATCGTCGTCGCCTCCGAGGTCATGGCGATCTTCTGTCTGGCGACCAGCCTCGAGGACATGCGCCGACGTCTCGGCAACATCATTGTCGGCTATACCAGGGACCGCAAACCCGTCCACGCCCACGAGATCGAGGCTGATGGCGCGATGACCGTGCTGCTGAAGGACGCACTGGCGCCGAACCTGGTTCAGACCCTGGAGAACAACCCGGCCTTCATCCATGGCGGCCCCTTCGCCAATATCGCCCATGGCTGTAACTCGGTGATGGCGACCCAGGTCGGTCTGAAACTGGCCGACTACGTGGTGACCGAGGCCGGCTTCGGCGCCGATCTCGGGGCCGAGAAATTCTTCGACATCAAATGCCGCAAGGCCGGACTGAAGCCAGCGGTCGCGGTAGTCGTCGGCACCGTGCGCGCGTTGAAGATGCATGGCGGCGTGGCCCGCGAGGATCTCGGCGAGGAGAATGTCGAGGCCGTGCGGCGCGGCGTCGTGAACATCGAGCGGCACGTGACCAACACCCAGAAGTTTGGCGTGCCGGTCGTGGTGGCGCTCAACCGCTTCTCCGGCGATACCGACGCCGAGGTCGACGCGGTGCGTGAAACCCTGGCCCCGCACGGGGTCGAGGCGATTACCTGCAACCATTGGGCCGAGGGCGGCGCCGGCGCCGAGGATCTGGCGCGCAAGGTCAAGGAATTGGCCGATGGCGGCACCGCCGACTTCAAGCCGATCTACGAGGATGACCTGCCGTTGTTCGAGAAGATCCAGACCATCGCCAAGACGATCTACCACGCCGATGACGCGGTCGCGCCGCAATCGGTCAGGAACCAGCTAAAGACCTGGGAAGGCATGGGTCTCGGGCATCTGCCGATCTGTATCGCCAAGACGCAATACAGCTTCTCGACGGATCCGAACGCCAAGGGGGCGCCGACCGGACATGAGCTTGAGATCCGCGAAGTACGGCTATCGAACGGCGCCGAGTTCGTCGTCGCCATCGCCGGCGAGATCATGACCATGCCGGGTCTGCCGAGGGTCCCCGCGGCCACCAAGATCGCGCTGAACGACGAAGGCAAGATCGAGGGGCTGTTCTAAGCTCTAGAAACCCAAAACACCGAGACCAGAGGCGGGAGAAATCCCGCCTCTTTTTTTGCCTTTCGCGCGCTTGGCCTTGGGTCACGAATGCGAGAATTCGCGCGATCATGATCGCCCTTATGCTTATTGATGCTAGGTTTATGATGCGGACGAACGGAATCCAGCGATTCCAGGAGGAAGATCAAACACCCGATCCAGGAATATCGCGCTCAATGAGAGGTGAATAGGGGCGTTTCCCGGCGCCGTCGCGCCTCGAACAGAGCTTGAAAAATAATAATAAAATCAAACACAAGGGAGACATATCATGTCGATTATGACTTTCGGGAAAAACACCTTGCTTGGCGCCGCGGCGGTCGCGATATCCACGGCCTTTGTCCCGGCGCAAGCGTTCGAGCCAATCAAGCCGATCGACTTCGTGATCATGGCCGGTCAGGGCGGCGGCGCGGACAAGATGGCGCGGCTCATGCAATCGATCGTCGAGAAGGAGAATCTCGCGCCCCGCCCCCTGGTGCCGACCAACAAACCCGGCGGTACCGGCGCCGAGGCCCTGGTGCATATGAACAGCGCGAGTGACCCGGATCACACGATCATGGTGACGTTGAACTCATTCTTCACCACGCCCCTGCGCCAACCGGGGCTCAAGGTCGACATCCTTGAGTTCGCGCCTGTCGGGCGGATGGCCGAGGACACATTCCTGCTCTGGGTTCACAAGGACACCGGGATCACCAGCTTCGAGCAATTCCTGGCCGAGGCCAAGAAACGCGGCCGCGGCTGGGTGATGGGCGGTACCGGCAAGAACTCCGAGGACAACATCATCACCGACCATCTCAACAACGCCTATGGTCTGAAGATCAAATACATCCCCTATAAGGGCGGCGGGGCCGTGGCCAAGGACCTGGCCGGCCAGCAGATTACCTCTTCGGTCAACAATCCCTCCGAGGCCCTCGGGTTCTACGAGGCCGGCAATGTCGTCCCCCTCGTCGCTTTTACCGACGAGTGGCTACCGATGTTCCCGGATGTTCCGACCTTGAAGGAATTGGGCGGCGATTTCTCGTATTTCATGCAGCGCGCGGTTGTCGGCGCGCCGGGCATGTCGGATGCCGCGCTGGCCTATTACACGGCGCTTTTCGACAAGGTCTACAAGTCCGACGCCTGGCAAAAATACAAATCGTCGAAATCCCTGATGGGCGACTACCTCGCCGGCGACGGGCTCAAGGATTATTGGAAAGTCCAGCGGGACCGCCATACCAAGATCCTGAAGGCTTCCGGCGCCATCAAATAGGCCCATGCCAAGCGATTGCATAACGAAGGGAGCCTGGTTCCATGCGGCGCGCTGAACTCGTCACCGCCGTGTTGCTCGGGCTCCTTTCGATCTATCTGATGTGGGAAGCCGGCGAGGGTCCGAGTTGGGATCCCGACTCCGTGCGCTTCGCCAATATCGGCATGATCGAGGATGAAGGGCCCGGCAGTGGGTTCTGGCCGTTCTGGCTCGCCCTG
>JADHLJ010000132.1 GCA_016780745.1 Alphaproteobacteria bacterium
GCTCAAGCCCAGCCCCAACGCGAACACTTCCCGCTCGTCCATAGATCAGTCCCCCATCCTGAAACCACTGAAGGATGAAGCGACAGAAACCGGCGTTCAACCGCTGATCAAATCCACTTGAAACGTCGAGGAGCTGAAAAGATGTAGCGCTTTAATGTTCGAACCCAACCTGCCAATTGATTTCACGGTTTTAGGAGTAGCTGTAAGCCAACAAAGTTCGGCGGTATCGAAAGAAAATTGGAAGGAATCCATTCGCGAAGCGGCCCGAGATGCATTGCCCGATGGTGCATGGCTGTTAGGCAATCCGCTGGCTGTAACCATTTACATATTCCCAGGCATCGAGATGCTCGGCGACGTCGATAACCGTGTAAAACCAATTCTCGATGCGATGAAGCAATGCGTCTATTATGACGATGAGCAAGTCGAACGGATTGTGATACAAAAATTTGAAAGTAGTGGGCTTTATGCTTTTCGCGCTCCGACGACAGCGCTTTTCTTCGCGTTGATCGCGGACGAACCCAGCGTTTACATTCGCATTACCGATGATCTTCATGAGGATTTGGATTGATGGGAATCGCGGTGCTGAGCGAAAAAGCGGTTTTGGACCAATTTGAAGCCCGATGGCGTGATCAGGGCTATAAACTCGTTCGCGAACCGTCGCAGGAGGAACTTCCGGACTTTCTGAAAGGATTCCGTCCCGACGCCATAGCCGTGGGCCAAAAGCCATCTCTCGTTATTGAGATTATCGGTAAAAGAGGAAAGGCAGCCAACATACGAATTCAGAAACTAAATGATCTGTTTGACGACAACCAAGAATGGCATCTGGAAGTCGTGTATCTATCGCCGGAAACAGAGCTACTGACTCCTGTCGAACAGTCCATTGTGCGAAAAGCATCCCATCAAGCTCGAATTGTGTGCGAAACCGATCCACGTGCTGGACTTCTTTGGGCGTGGTCGACCCTTGAAGCAATCACGCGAAACTTGGAACCTGAACTCGCGAACTCATCCTTGGGTTCGTTCTCGGTGATTGAAGTTTTGGTTTCAAACGGACACGTTTCACAGTCTGATGGAAAAAAATCAAGGTCATTAGCTAAAAAAAGAAACGCCATCGCGCATGGCCAGGTCGACGTGGAGCCAGAAAAGAAAGAACTAGAGTATCTTTTAGAGCTTATTGAGCACTTAACAGAATAGATGCGAACCACGGCGAGCTGAATTGGATGAATAAGGGATGCACCCATGTCCGAGCCCTGGAACAAATACGATCTGACCGCCGCTAGAAGCCATGGGAGGCCGGGGCGCGAGGTTCGACCAACCAGCATCACCATCGACTGCCATGCGCATATCTTCACCGAAGCGGCGGCGGATTTCGTCGCCAGCCACATGGACGTGGCGCGAACGCCGACCATCAAGGGCGCGGTGCCCGAGACCGTGGCCTTGCAGAAGAAGCAGGGCGCGGACCGAACCCCGTTGATGGTACCGGGCGGGATGGATCGCCGGCTCGCCGATATGGAGGCGATGGGCCTCGACATGCAGCTCGTGATGCCGGCGCCCTACCAATGCTACTACGCGGTCGAGCCCGAGGTCGGCGCGAAGGCCGCGCGGATGGTGAATGAGGGGGTCGCGGACTATATCGCCAAGCGAACCGACCGTTTCGCCGCCCTCGGCACGGTCCCCCTGCAGGACGGCAAGGCCGCCGCCGAAGAGCTTGAATACTGCATGGCCAAACTCGGTTTTCGCGGCGTGCAGATTCTCACCAACATCAACGGAAGCGAGATCTCCGATCCCGACACCGCGCCGTTCTGGGCCGCCGCCGAGCGGCTGGGCGCGGTGGTATCGATCCATCCCGCCGGCTTCACCCAGGCCGAACGGCTCTCGCGGTTCTATTTCAACAATGTCATCGGCAATCCCTTCGACACCAATCTGGCGCTGCATTACCTGATTTTCGACGGGGTGATGGAACGGCATCCGAATCTGAAGGTCCTGGCGGTGCATGGCGGTGGTTATCTCGCGGCCTATTCCGGTCGTATCGACCATGCCTGGGGCGCCCGCTCCGACGCCCACGGCGATCTGCCAAATCCACCAAGCACCTATCTGAAGCGCGTCTGGGTCGACACCATTGTCTTCACCACCCATCAGCTCGAGGCCCTGGTGAAGGTCTTCGGCGCCGACAAGGTGATGATGGGAACGGACTATCCATTCGACATGGGGGAGTACGACCCGATCGGCCATGTGGTCGAAACCGGCCTGGACCCGGAGGTCACCAAGGCCGTGGTCGGCGGCACGGCGGCGAAACTGTTTGGGATGGGTGGGTAAGGGCGCGGGCCTAGGTCAAAGCGTCATTCCACCATCGGTCATTGCGGGACTGGGCATTGTGAGACTGGCCACGGCTCCCCACATTGACCTCGCTAGCGAGAACCGCGGCCTATAGCATGCGAATAGCGGCATCCACCGCGCGCGCCGCACCGGGAGATTACCCACCATGTTCGAAGCCTTTACGCCAAGTCCGTTTCTGATCTTCGTCATCGCCGCGGTTGTCGTCGCGCTGATCCTTGTGTCGGCGGCGGTGAAGACCGTGCCCCAGGCCTCGGAGTGGACGGTGGAGCGGTTTGGTCGATACACCCGGACGCTGCGGCCCGGACTGCACCTGATCATGCCGTTCATCGATCGGGTCGGCACCAAGCTGTCGATGCGCGAGACGGTGCTGGATATTCCGAGTCAAGATGTCATTACCCTCGACAACGCCACGGTATCCGCCGATGGCGTGACCTTCTTTCAGGTCATGGACGCGGCCAAGGCGGCCTATGAGGTCAGCGACCTGATGCAGGCGATCACGGCGCTGTCGATGACCAATATCCGCTCGGTGATCGGCGGCATGCCGCTGGATGACGTGCTCTCGCGGCGCGACGACATCAATGAAAAGCTGCTCCGGGTGATCGATCACGCGACCAATCCCTGGGGCGTGAAGGTCACGCGGGTCGAGATCAAGGATCTGGCCCCGCCGCGTGATCTGACCAACGCGATGAACCAACAGATGATGGCCGAGCGTCAGAAGCGCGCGGAGATCCTTCAGGCCGAGGGCGAGAAGCAAGCCGCGATCCTGCGCTCCGAGGGCGAGAAAGCCTCGCAGATCCTGGAGGCCGAGGGTCGCAAGGAAGCCGCCTTCCGCGACGCCGAGGCCCGCGAGCGTGCCGCCGAGGCCGAGGGCAAGGCCACCACCATGGTCTCCGAGGCGATCGCCGGCGGCGACATCCAGGCGATCAACTACTTCGTCGCGCAACGCTATGCCGAGGCACTGGAAAAGATCGCGTCGGCGGACAACCAGAAGGTCATCATGATGCCGCTTGAGGCGTCCAGCCTGATCGGCAGCATCGCGGGCATTGGCGAGTTGGCGAAGTCCGCCTTCGGCAATGGTGGCGGTGGTGGCTCTGGCGGAAACTCGGGCGGCGGGATGTCGCCGAGCCCCCCCGCGCCGCGCTCAACGCCCCCCGCGCCGCCGAGCGATAGCGGTCCCTGGAGCTGACGGGAGCGCCCGTGAATGGATGAGTATCTCGCCTGGTTTCTGGACGTAACTCACTGGCATTGGTTCGCGCTGGCCTTGGTGCTGGCCGGGTTTGAAATGCTCTCGATGTCGTTCTTCCTGATCTTTCCCGCCTTGTCGGCGGTACTGCTCGGGCTGGTGGTCTATATCGAGCCGACCCTGGACTGGCGGGTCCAGGTTCTGATCTTCGCGGTCTTCTCGGTCGCGACCACGATGCTCGGACGCGCCTGGATCAGAAAACGCCGCGCCGCCGATGGCCCTCCCACGGTCAATGTTCGCGGTCAAACCTATCTCGGCCGGAAGGTTCGCACGTCAGACGCCCTGGAGAATGGGCGAGGACGGTTGAGCATGGACGATACCTGGTGGACCGCCCGATCGATTGATGGCGCTTCGATCGCCGCGGATACCCTCGTGGAGGTCACCGAGGTCGACGGGGCAACACTTCTGGTGCGGTCCGTGGAGGAATAACGGCGCACGCCCCAATTCCCTTGCCATTTTCAGCACTCCCGCCTAGCTTGCGGCGCTCAATTCAAGGGGTTCGACCATGGCAAGCCTAGCCGAGATTTCCGAAGAGCTTTTAAGCAACGCCCGAGCCTGGCCGTTCGAGGAAGCGCGGAAAATCGTCAAACGACTTGGCGGCAAACCACCGGCGAAGGGCCATGTGATCCTCGAGACGGGATACGGCCCGTCGGGCCTGCCGCATATCGGGACTTTCGGCGAGGTGTTCCGGACCACAATGGTGCGCAACGCCTTCACGCGCCTTACCGGCATCGAGAGCAAGCTGATCGCGTTTTCCGATGACATGGACGGGCTGCGCAAGGTTCCGGACAACATCCCGAACCAGGAAGCGGCGGCTGAATTCCTCAACAAGCCGCTGACCCGCGTGCCCGACCCGTTCGGCACCCATGAAAGCTTTGGCCACCACAACAACGCCATGCTCCAGCGGTTTCTGGATTCCTTCGGCTTCGAGTATGAGTTCCGCAGTTCCACCGAAGGCTATACCAGCGGCGCCTTTGACGAGGCGCTGATGGATGTGCTGCGCCAGTACGACAAGATCATGGACGTCATGCTGCCGACCTTGCGCGAGGAGCGACGGCGCACCTATTCCCCGTTCCTGCCGATCTGCCCACGCACCGGCGACGTGCTGCAGGTGCCGATCATCGAGAGGAATGTCGATGCCGGCACCGTGGTCTACGAGGACCCGGAAAGCGGCGACAAGATCGAGGTGCCGGTCACCGGCGGCGGCTGCAAGCTGCAATGGAAGGTCGATTGGGCGATGCGCTGGCACGCGCTGGGCGTCGACTACGAAATGTCCGGCAAGGACCTGATCGACAGCGTCAAGGCCTCCTCGCGGATCTGCCGGATCATCGGCTCGCCGCCACCGGAAAGCCTGACCTATGAGCTTTTCCTAGACGATCAGGGCCAGAAGATCTCCAAGTCCAAGGGCAATGGCATCGCGGTTGACGAGTGGTTGAAATACGGCCCGCCGGAAAGCTTGTCGCTGTTCATGTTCCAACAGCCGAAGCGGGCAAAGCGGCTGTATTTCGACGTTATTCCGAAGAACACCGACGAGTACGTGACTTTCCGCGCCAAGGCCGGCGCCGAGGAAGCCGGCAAGCTTGTGGAGAACCCCGCTTGGCATATCCACGGCGCCGAGGTGCCGGATGACGGGGTGCCGCTAAGTTTCGGCTTGTTGCTCAACCTCGCCAGCGTCTGTCACGCCGAGGATACCAGCGTCATCTGGGGCTATATCCGTCGTTACGCGCCCGAGGCCACGCCCGAGGCCAATCCGTTCCTGGATCGTTTGGCCGGATACGCGGTGAACTATTATCAGGACTTCGCGCGCCCCGCGAAGACCTACCGCGCGCCCGACGCCCAAGAGCGCGCGGCGTTGACGGATTTATCCGGTGAGCTCTCGAAACTCGCGCCGGGAACCCCGGCCGAGGAGATCCAAACCGCGGTTTACGAGGTCGGCAAGCGGCACGAATTCGAGAACCTGCGCGACTGGTTCAAGGCGTTGTATCAGGTTCTGCTGGGTCAGGACCAAGGCCCCCGTTTCGGCTCTTTCGTCGCGCTTTACGGGCTCGAGGAAAGCATCGCGCTGATCGATAAGGCGCTTAGGGGCGAAGATCTGGCGGCTTAGGTTTCGCAGGCTCTTTTCATTAGCTCGTATTCGATCGGAATGCCTGCTTCATCGGGAAGGCATGAGCGCGCCCACGGCGGTCGTTATCCTCCCTATCTCGTCATCCCGCGCTCGACGCGGGACCCACGCCTGAGCGCTTCAGCGTGATCGGTTTTTGACAAATAGGCGAGAATTCGCGCCGCACTCCAACGATCCTTTCGCCGACGGAGCGATCCCATCTATTCCAGCCGGTCGGGACCAAACGATCGGCGAAATGAGCGAGGGACGATGCTACATCCTCTATGTTGGCCGGAATCTGGTCACGCCGCGGCGCTCAGGCGTGGGCCCCGCGTCAAGCGCGGGGTGACGGGGGTAGTGGGTTAGACCACGGAGCTCGACACTCAACCCACGCCAAGCTTCTCGGCAACGAAGTCGAGCCGATCCTGCCCCCAGAACAACTCCTCGTCGATGACATAGGACGGCGCGCCGAAGATGCCGCGGTTGATGGCTTCCTGGGTGTCATCCGTCAGCATCTGGGCCGTCTCGGGGGCGTTGGCGCCGGTCATGACCTTGGCGGCGTCGAGGCCCCATTCACCACAGATCGCCGCGATCACGTCGGGATCGTCGATGTTCCGGTCATCCTCCCAAAGCGCCGCCAGAACCGCGTTCGACAAACCGAGCGCGTCCATCCCCGCCTCGCGCGCGGCGATGATGGCATGGGAGGAAATCGGCGCGGTCGAGGGAAAGTTCTCCGGCTGGACATGCATGGAGGAATTCCGCCGGCGTTTCCAGCGCGCCAGCTCCATCAGCCGATAGGCGCGTCGCTGGGGCGCCCGTTTGGGCAGGGGCAGACCGCCGGAGACCGCGAAGATCTCGCCAAACACAACGGGATAGACGTTGACCGTCGCCCCGGCCTTCTCAGCCATCTCGATAAAGGGCTTGCTGCCGAGATAGGTCCACGGACTGGACGTGGAAATGAAATAGTCGATGACGGTGGCCATGATCGTCTCCCCCTACAGGATAATGCGGGGGATCTTAACGGCGCGCGGCGCTAGGACGCCAGCATTTCCGCCACATGGTCGGCGATCGCCAGAGAGCTGGTCATGCCTGGGCTTTCGATGGCATAGAGATTGATCAGCCCCGGCACCCCATGCTCGCCCGGTCCGTGGATCACGTAATCCGTCGCCGGCTCTCCCGGTGCCTGGATCTTCGGGCGGATGCCCGAATAGCCCGGCTGCAGCGCGCCGTCCGGCAGTCCCGGCCAGTATTTGCGCACGGCGGCGTAGAAACTATCGGAACGGCCCGGGTCGACGTCGTAATTGATTTCGTCGATCCATTCCACGTCCGGCCCAAACCGCGCCTGGCCGCCCAGATCCAGGGTCAGATGAACGCCGAGCCCCGCCTGCTCGGGCGCCGGATAGATCAGCGAGGAGAACGGCGCCTTGCAGCCCGAGAGGGAGTAATAATTGCCCTTGCAGTAGTGCCAGGGCGGGATCCGGTCCTTGGGAAAGCCGGCGAATTCATGGGTCAGGCTCTGGGTGTGCAATCCCGCTGCATTAACGACCGTCTTCGCCTTCAAGGTCATCGCGCCCTCGCCGCCGACCTCCAGGATGATGCCGTCCTCGGTGATCTCGCCGCGTTCCACCGGCGCGAAGAAGGCGATCATCGCGCCACCCGCCTCGGCGTCGCCTTGCAGGCCCAGCATATAGGAATGGCTGTCCGCGACACCGGTTGACGGCGACCAGAGCGCGGTCACGCAACGCAGCTCCGGCTCTCGCGCCACGACCTCGTTATGCGAGAGAAACTCAAGATCCATCACGCCGTTTTTCTCGGCCCGCTCCTTGATTTGTTGGAGCGCTGGGATCTGGTCCTCCGAGGTCGCGACGATCAGTTTGCCGAGCCGGTTGAAGGGGATCCCGCGCTCTTCCATGAAGCGGTACATCTTCAGCTTGCCCTCGACACAGAACTTGGCCTTCAGGCTTCCAGGCTCGTAATAAATCCCCGCGTGAATGACTTCGGAATGTCGTGAGCTGGTCTCGGTGCCGATTGCCTCGGCGCGCTCCAGCACGATTACCTCGCGGCCTTGCAACGCCAGGGCGCGGGCGCAGGCTAAACCCACCACGCCGGCTCCAATCACCACGCAATCAACGCTCTCTGCCACACCACTCTCCAGGTCCACGGCGGTCGCCTTCGCTTACCCAGCCCGCGACCCGACGTCAAGGTGACGACACGCCACCAGCGGGCAAGTAGCGGCTGGCGGATTGACCCAGCCCCCATCGATGGCTTTCACTACGCGCCTGATCAAGGAGACGAACATGGCGATCGACCCCGTACCCGCGATCACCGAGGCCGAGGCGACCGGCGAGACGGCGGAGATCTACGCCGATATCCGCGCCACGCTGGGCATCGGCGTGGTCAACCTGATCTGGCGGCATCTGGCAACCATGGAGGGCGCCCTGCCCTGGGTCTGGTCGGCGATCAAACCGGTCTATGTGTCCGGCGCGGCGGCCCGCGAGGCGGCGGACCTTTTCGATGGTCTGGGGCTACCCGACATGCCAGCCTTTCCGGCCCCGGCTCTCCGTCTGGCGGGGGTCGGCGATACCGACCGTGAAACCGTCATCGCGATCCTCGACAGTTACAACCGGGGTAACTCCCTCAACCTGATCGCGTTGTCGACCTTGGCGGCCAAGCCGTCGGGCGAGGCGCCGACATCATCGACAAATGCCGTCGAGGCGGTGAGCCGGACCATCCCCCCGCTGCCGAGCATGGATGCGCTGGAGCCCGACCTACGCGATCTGGTTCTGGCTCTCAGCGACCTTGGCGCCGGACCGGAGGATCGGATCATCCCCAGCCTCTATCGCCATCTCTCCGATTGGCCAGGCTATCTCGGGCTGATCTGGTCGGTGATCGGCCCGATGCATCATGATGGCCGGCTGAAGGTGCTGATGGAGCGGGGCTGGGATGCCGCGCACAAGCACGCGGGCCGGATTTCCGACCAGGTCGCGCTCGGCCCCGAACCGCCCAGCGCCGCCGAGGCCCTGGCCGGCATCGAGGAATTCAAGCGCACCGCGATCTCTCGCATGGTCCCGGTGGCGATGATCATCCGCCGGATGATGGGTTAGGGGCACGACGTTTTTAGCTACCAAGTTTCCGTCGTTCTCGCGAAGGCGAGGACCTCTAAAAGGCGGAAAAAAAACTCACCTTTTTCAGGGCACAGGAGGTCCCCGCATGCGCGAGGACGACCAGGAGGGGGGAATAGCGACGATTTGGTGTATGATTTCAGCCAGCCACCGCAATCGGGCGCCGCCGCCGGCGCCCCTACCCGGAGATATCAATGATTGATCTGCATTATTGGCCGACGCCGAACGGCAAGAAAGTCACCATTCTGCTCGAGGAACTGGGCATTCCCTATAATGCCGTGCCCTGCAAGATCAGTCAGGGCGATCAGTTCAAGCCGGAATTCCTCGAAATCAATCCCAACCATCGGATGCCGGCCATGGTCGACACCGAACCCGCGGATGGTGGCGCGCCGCTATCGCTGTTCGAGTCCGGCGCGATCATGTTCTATCTCGCCGAAAAGCACGGCAAGTTCCTGCCGACCGACACCCGCGGGCGGCACGCCGTGAACCAATGGGTAAACTGGCAAATGGCGAACCAAGGACCCAAGCTTGGCGAATGCGGCCATTTTCTGCGGGTTGATCAGGAAAAAGAGGGCGATCAGGCCTATGCCATCCGGCGCTTCACCGACGAGGCAAACCGGATCTATGGCGTCCTCAACAACGTGCTCTATCGGAACAAGTACATCGCCGGTGACGACTACACGATCGCCGACATGATCTGCTATCCCTGGTGCGTGAACTGGGAATTTCAGCGCCAGGACATCAACGAGTTTAAATACATGAAACGCTGGTTCGAGGAATTGAGCGATCGACCCGCCGTCCAGAAAGGCATGGCCGTCGGCAAGGACTGGTCGGTCGACCAATCAACGCTATCGGACGAGGAGCGCGCTCGCATCCGCTCGATCATGTACAACCAACGCGCCATGCCGGTGCCGGACTGATCACACACCTATAAGATTGACGCGAGGCTCGGCACTTTCTTCGCGATCGCGACCGCCACGCTTCCTAGCGACTTGATCCGGGACGCAAGCTCGGCGTTGCTGACATTGCGGGCCGAGGCGGCGCGAACCACGGCGATGAGCTTGTCATATTCCTGAAGGTCCTTGGTGTCCGGTGTGATTGCGTCGACCTCGGACTGGCTCATCGCCGACAAACTTTTCAGCGCGGCGGCATGACTGCCCATGAAAGCCTTGTCGCTCTCGTCCAGCGCGTTCTTGAAGGCGGTTTCGAAGTCATCAAGATTGGTCATCCGTTTCGGCCCTTTCCGTATCCATTCGATATCGTGGCGTTTATTGCTTCGCCGACTTCACCGAGTCGACCGCCGCGTCGAGTACGGATTTCAGTTTTTCGAACTTGCATTGCACGTCATCCAACTTGCAGGCCGTGGCGCCATCGATCGCGGACTCGACCGAGTGCGCGCCGGACAGTATGACCGCGAGCTTGCTTGATATGGCGGCGGCGTCGGCGTTCACTTTCGAGCGAAGGTCCTTCAACCCAAGATCGCCCAGGATGGCGTTCTGCGAGGCGTCGACCTGACGCACGGAACGAAGCAGGCCGGTCGTGGTTTCATTGCCCTTGATGGCGACGCCGAACGCGCTATCAAACGCGGCCTTGACCTGGCTTTGTTGCGTTTCGATGGGTTGAAGAAGCGAGGCCCGGCGTTTCTGGATTTGCGCCACGGATTGGTTAACCATGATCTGCATGAGCTTGAGGGCCTGATCGCCCTTGCCCGCCTTGACCAGATTGCTCAACGTTTCCACGGCATTGGTCTTCTTCATGGCCTCGGAGACGATAAAGGGGCCATATTCCTTATCAATGAACTCGTTGATGCGGTCCTTTCGATCACTGAACATCCGGTCGACCAAGGCGGCGTTCTTCTGCCGCAACTCCTCAAGGACGGAGCCGACATCCTCGGACAGAACCACCGAATCCTCGGGCACCTGCGCGCAGGAGGCGAGAAGACCAATGCCGACGACGCCGACGCATAGTAATCGTGTCGCGAACCTAGCGTTAATCATAATCTTCCCCGGACAGCTTCTAGTTGATCGCCAGGTAAAATAATAACGCTATTTTCCAGCATTCCAAATGATCTTCGGAAAGAAAAACTCCAGCGCCTTGCGTCGATTCTCCGCCCAATCAGCTTCGTCAGCCCAATCAGTCGGAAGATCCGCCCGGTGACCGGCGATCATCACCTGCCCTATATGGCCTCGGCGTTGAGCCTTAGTCGCGGGTTTAAGGTTGTCTACGTCCATGTACCTAACCTGGATCATTCATGAGGGTTTTCCGTCGGCTGGATTTTGACGCGTTTCCGCGTGGCGCCGGTGGCGCTGGTTTTCGGGTTTGTTGGCTTGCAAGGAAGGGCTCGGTCTGGGGCACGCCGCCCCGGCGATCAGGG
>JADHLJ010000133.1 GCA_016780745.1 Alphaproteobacteria bacterium
GCCAACCCGAAGGCCTTCGGCATCTTCGGTTACAGCTTCCTCGACCAGAACGCCGACAAGCTGCAGGGCAGTGTCGTTGGCGGCAAGGAGCCGACCTTCGAGGCGATCGCCGCCGGCGACTATCCGGTGTCCCGTCCGCTGTACTTCTACGTCAAGAAGTCGCAGATCGGCAAAGTCCCGGGCCTGAAGGAATTCGCCCAGGAGTTCGCGAGCAACCAGGCGTCCGGTCCGGACGGCTATCTCGCGGATAAGGGGCTGATCCCGTTGGGTGACGCGGAACGCGCGGATCGCGCCAAAGCGGTGAAGACCCTTGCCAACCTCGTCATGTGATCTCCCGGTCTCGGACGGCCCGGGCGCTGGTGGAGTAGGCTCCGCCAGCGCCCGACGCGCGCGCCGGGTACGATTTGAGCGGTTGATCATGGCCGTCCTGATCGCCGCGTCCTCCGTCGCGATCTTGACCACGGTCGGTATCGTTCTCTCGCTTATCTTCGAGTCCATTCAGTTTTTCAGGCAGATCCCGTTCACCGACTTCGTGTTCGGCTTGCATTGGTCCCCCCAGACGGCGATCCGCGAAGACCAAGTCGGCGCGAGCGGCGCGTTCGGCGCCATCCCCTTGCTGGTCGGCACGCTCCTGATCAGCGCCATCGCGCTCTGCGTGTCCGGCCCGGTCGGTCTCATGGCGGCGATCTATCTCGGGGAATATGCCTCGCGCCGGTTCCGCGCCACGGTGAAGCCGATCCTTGAGGCTCTCGCCGGTATTCCGACGGTGGTCTACGGGTTCTTCGCGGCGATCGTGGTCGCGCCCATGCTGCGCAATAGCGGCGAGGCCATTGGCCTTGAGGTCTCCTCGGAAAGCGCGCTGGCCGCCGGATTGGTCATGGGCATCATGACGATCCCCTTTGTGTCCTCGATTTCGGACGACGCGATCACCGCCGTGCCGGAATCTCTCAAGGAGGCGGCGCTGG
This sequence comes from Alphaproteobacteria bacterium, assembly GCA_016780745.1. Classification (GTDB taxonomy): domain Bacteria; phylum Pseudomonadota; class Alphaproteobacteria; order Thalassobaculales; family Thalassobaculaceae; genus JADHLJ01. The sequence goes on from JADHLJ010000133.1 coordinate 966, forward strand.
GTCTCGGCTCAACCCGCTCCGAAGCCATTCGCAACGTGATCCTGCCCGCCGCCCTTCCGGGCATCGCCGGCGGCCTGTTGCTCGCGGCCTCCCGCGTCATCGGCGAGACGATGATCGTGGTCATGGCGGCGGGGCTGGCGGCGAAGCTGACCCTCAATCCCTTCGAGGCGGTGACCACCGTGACCGTGCAGATCGTGACCTTGCTCACCGGTGATCAGGAGTTCGACAGCCCCAAGACATTGGCGGCTTTCGCCCTCGGATTGATGCTTTTCGTGGTGACGCTGGCCCTCAACGTGACGGCGCTGCGCATCGTCAAAGCCTATCGAGAGCAATATGACTGAGATCTCGGAAACCCAATCCCGCGTGGCCGCGCGCCTGGCGCGCCGTCATGCCGGGGAAAAGCGTTTCAAACTCCTGTCGCTCGGGGCGGTTTGGGTCGGCCTGGTGTTCCTGGGCGTGTTGCTGTTCACGGTTATCGGGTCCGGACACACGGCGTTTCTGCAAACCAAGATCCTGCTCAATGTCACGCTCGAGGAAACCGATCTCGGGGAGGCGGGAGAGGGCGGTCAGGCTCAGGCGATCGCCGGCGCCAACTACAACGGCGTCATCAAGCGAACCCTGCGCGCGGTTTTCCCCGAAGCGCGGTCCAGGTCGGACAAACGGGCGCTCTACCGATTGGTAAGCGTCGGCGCGGCCTATGAGATTCGCGAGGCGATGATGGAGCACGAGAACCCGGTCGGCACGCCCGTGGCGGTTTGGGTGACGGCATCGGACGACGTGGACCTGATCATCAAGGGAACGGTTCCGAGAACCGCGCCGGCGGACCAGCGCCACTTGAGCGACCAGCAGATGAACTGGATTGAAAGCCTGGAAAAAACCGAGACGGTCAAGGCCCGGTTCAACACCACGTTTTTCACATCCGGTGATTCCCGCGAACCGGAACTCGCCGGCGTGCTTGGCGGGGCCATGGGCTCGCTCTACGCCATCCTCGTTTGTCTGGCGATATCCTTTCCGCTCGGAGTGATGTCGGCGGTTTATCTGGAATGCTTCGCGCCGAAGAACCGGCTCACCGAGTTCATCGAGGTCAATATCAACAATCTGGCGGCCGTGCCCTCGATCGTCTTCGGCCTATTGGGATTAGCGATCTTCCTCAACGCCTTCATGTTGCCGAGATCGGCCCCGCTGGTTGGCGGCATGGTGCTGTCGCTTCTGACTTTGCCGACCATCATCATCGCGGGCCGCGCGGCGATAAAATCGGTGCCGCCCTCGGTGCGGGAGGCGGCTCTGGCCCTCGGCGCGAGCCCGGTACAGGCGGTGTTCCATCATGTGCTGCCGCTGGCGATGCCCGGGATCCTGACCGGCACGATCATCGGCACCGCCGGCGCTCTCGGCGAGACCGCGCCGCTGCTGATGATCGGCATGGTGGCGTTCATCGTCGACGTGCCGACCTCCGTCGTCGATCCCTCGACGGTGCTTCCGGTCCAGATTTTCCTGTGGTCGGACATTCCCGAGAAAGCCTTCGTCGAGCGTACCTCGGCGGCGATCCTTGTTCTGTTGTCTTTTGTCTGTCTGTTGAACCTTTTCGCGGTATATCTGCGCAAGCGGTTCGAGACCCGGTGGTAGTGGAGAGCGCCATGACTTTCGATTCCGTGGAACATATGGTGACCGAGGCCACCGATCTCGAACACTCGGCGCGAATTGGAGCGACGATGGCTGGAGAGCCCAACCAAACCGGCGAGATCCCCGGCGGCCCGGCGAAAATGGCAAGCCGGAACCTACAGGTTCGTTACGGTGACAAGCAGGCGCTGTATGACGTCTCGCTCGATATTCCGGTTAATGAAGTGACCGCGTTCATCGGGCCGTCCGGGTGTGGCAAGTCGACCTATCTGCGATGCCTCAACCGGATGAATGACAATATCGACATCTGTCACGTCGACGGTTCGGTGACCTTGGATGGCCGGGAAATCTACGCCAAGGACCAGGACGTGGTTCAATTGCGCACCCGAATTGGGATGGTCTTTCAAAAGCCCAACCCATTCCCCAAGTCGATCTTCGATAACGTGGCTTATGGTCCGAGAATCCACGGGATCGCCAGGGATCGCGAAGAGTTGAACGGCATCGTTCTCGGCAGTCTGGAGCGCGCCGGCCTGTTGGATGAGGTGCGCGACCGGCTGGACGCGCCGGGCATCGGCTTGTCCGGTGGTCAACAGCAGCGGTTGTGCATCGCCCGCGCCATCGCGGTACGCCCTGAAGTGATCCTGATGGATGAGCCTTGTTCGGCCCTAGACCCGATCGCCACCGAGCGTATCGAGGAGTTGATCATGGAGTTGAAGGCCCAATACACCATCATCATGGTCACCCATTCCATGCAACAGGCGCGACGGGTATCGGACAAGACGGCGTTTTTCCATCTCGGGCACTTGGTCGAGCATGGCGCCACCAGCGAGGTGTTCGAGAATCCCCAGGATGATCGCACCAAGGACTACGTCACGGGCCGGATTGGTTAGGGGCGGGCAGAGTCATGGCACCGTTAATTCTCATCGTCGAGGATGAGGCTCCGCTCGCGGAGATGCTTCGCTACAACCTGGAAAAGTCGGGCTATCGCACCCAGGTCGCCCATAGCGGCGAGGACGCCTTGCAGCGGGTCGCGATCGAGCCGCCGGATCTCGCGGTGGTCGATTGGATGTTGCCGGAACGCTCGGGGATCGAGGTCTGCCGGTCTCTGCGCGCGGGCGAGGAAACCAAGCGCTTGCCGATCATCATGCTTACCGCGCGCGGCGAGGAAAGCGACCGGGTACTCGGCCTAGAGGCCGGCGCCGACGATTACGTGGTGAAACCTTATTCGCCCCGCGAGATGGTGGCGCGGGTGAACGCCCTACTCCGGCGCAGCGATATCAGGGGCTCGGCGACACTCAAGGAATATGCGGGCATCGTCATGGATCTGGAGGCCCACAGGGTCACCCGAGATGGCAACCCCGTACACTTGAGCCCAAAATGTTTCCGGCTGCTCGAGACCTTGATCGACCGCCCGGGCATTGTCTTCTCGCGCGACAAGCTTCTGGGCCGGGTATGGGGCGGCGATGTGTTTGTCGAGCCTCGTACCGTCGATGTCCATATCCGGCGCCTGCGCGAGGCGCTGGAGGTGGAGAAGGGGGCCAGCAATCTGATCCGGACGGTCCGAGGCGCGGGCTACGCGCTGGACGAACGCCGCTAGGCCGGATCGAATTCCCGGTCTTTCTTGGGGATCAGGGAATAGGGGTGATCGTAGCCCGGCATGGCTGCGATCCGTTTTGACCAGGCCTCGATATTGGGCCAGCGCGTAATATCGAGGCCGCCCTCGGCCATGAAGACCATGCGTCCCCAACATCCGAGATCCGCGATCGAGCAGGCATCGCCGACCAACCAGTCACGGCCTTGCAATGCGGTGTCGACGACACCAAGCGCGCTTTCGGCAAGGGGGGTGAAATAGTCCATAACCGCCGGGTCGACTTTGCGGAAACGATTGTAGTGTCTGACCTTGGCGACATTGGTGATCGCGTCCGCTTCCCAGGACAGCCACTCCCGCGCTCGCCATTGGTCCTGTTCGCTCTCCGGGAGAAAGCACCCGGTCTCCCGGGCGAGATAATCCAGAATGATGTTCGACTGAACCACGATAAGCCCGCGATGCGCCAGGGCGGGTACCTGTCCGTAGCGATTGATCGCGAGGTACCAGTCTTCCTTCTGGGCGCCGTATTTCAAGTTCACGGTGCGAAACGAAAAGGGCAGTCCCGATAGGCTCAGAAACATCATCGGCTTGAAACTGGAGCTCGAGGTAAAGCTACCGAAGAGCGTGAGACGCGCGGGATCCAGATTCATTCCGGCTTAACCAGGCTGGCCCGCTTCTCCGCCTCCGCCCGCTTCAAGGCCGCGTCGGGATCCGGGTAGTTGTTCACCAGCTTGGCCAAACTATCGGTGAGGTCCTTGAGCGCGGCGGCCGGCGTGCCGCGAAACTCCGGCGTGCACACCAGTTTCAACGCGTTCATGTGGGTGTCCAGCGCCTCCTGGCTATGCATCTTGCCTTCCGCCAGCCGGAAGATCAGCTCGCACAAGCTATCGCCGACCTTCGTCGTCAATTCGTAACCGAAAGTACCGCCGAGATCGCGGACCCGGCACGCGCCACGATAGGCCAGGTCGTATGTTTCCTTGGTGAAGCCGCCTTCCGCCTTGATCCGCGCGATGATCTCGACCAGGGATCGCATATCCTTGTCGACCCAGTCCGGATATTTCTCGGCGATATTCTCAACGAAGGTCTCGGCGCGTTCGACGGCTTCCTCGCGTGACATGCCGCCCTTGCGATTGGCCATGGTCGTGAAGCGGGTCTGCACGTGCATGATCTTGACTTCGGGCGCGCCGGGCTTGGGGGCGTCGGCGCCGTCTGAGTTTTCGTCGCTCATGTTTGTCACCGTTTCTCGAACATTTTTTCCATTTCGTCGTCGCTGACCACCTTCTCGGGCTCATCCTCGAGATCGATGGCCGCGTCCGCCGCGCGCCGGCCAACGCCGTTCGGCAGCCCCTCGGTCTTGAAGCGTCGATCGGGCCCGATATAGCCGGCGGTCTGCACGAAGGCTCTCGGCTCCTCCGTGATCCAGGCCAGGCGGTCGTAAACCGCCTTCGCCGATAATGGTTTGGCAATTACGATATTAGCGCCGGAATCTCGAGATTTCTCGATATTCCGCTGCTGCGTATGACTGGTCAGGATCAGGACTGGAATGAAACGCGCCGCGTTGCTCTCGTCGGCGCGAAGCTGTTTGATCAATGAAAATCCGTCGATCTTGGGCAGATTGAGGTCGCAGAACAGCACGTCGACATTGCGGACGGGAATGTCCCGCAACGCGGCTTCTCCGTCGACCGCGTCGATGACATTGGTCGCGCCGAAGCCCCGCAGCAGTCCGTGCATGATGCCGCGAATTTTCTCGTTCGCGTCGGCGATCATGAAGTTTAGACCCTTGAAATTCAGACTCTTACTCGACATCGTCGGGCCATTTTCCTTCTCGCCGCTCTGTCCGGACATGTTTGCGGATGGGGCGATCGAACATTAGGTGGCCGAGGTTTCCCTCGCCTCGGCCACTGTCTGAGCGGATTATCGTCTATCCGGCCCGGTTTAGTACAATGCTTTTAGTGCGGGCGTGGTTAACGCTTCGTGAATTTCGGGGAGGGGTGGAAACATGCGGTTAACCGACGAAGAAAAAGCCATGCTCGCGGGAGAACATGGACCCGCGCGTCAATGGGCGATCGATCACCAACTCAAGGTCGGGCGCATGTTCGACGCCGAGGACATGGTTCCCGTAAGCCAGGCACATATGATGGCTGATCCTGAATCCCTTGGTGAGGCGGGTGTCGCCTTCGTTGAGAGTTTCGCGGCTTTGCCGGTTGATGAACGCCGGGTCGCGGTTCCCATGATCACCGATCCAAGGGGTGTCGACCTTACCTGTTACGAGCCGATTGGTCAGACCGAAGCCATGGCGGCGCTTGAGCGCCGGTTTATCGCGGCGTGCGAGGCGCTTGGGATATTGATGACCGATACCTGCGTCAATTATCAGACCATCATGCCGCCGGTCTTTGGTGATCACGTAGCTTATGGCGACACCGGTGTGGTGATCTATTCCAACAGTGTCTGCGGCGCGCGTTCGAACTTCGAGGGTGGACCTTCGGCGCTGGCGGCGGGGCTGACGGGGCGCACCCCACGATACGGCTTGCATCTGGATGAGCATCGTCGCGCGACCTGTCGCTTCATGGTGCGCGAGCAGCCCGATGATTTGACTGATTGGGGCGTGCTGGGCGCGGTGATCGGCCGGCTCGCTGGATCGTATTGGGAGATTCCGGTTATCGAGGGGATCGACCACGCCCCGACCTCGGATGAAGTGAAACATCTGGGCGCGGCGATGGCCAGTCACGGATCCACGCCACTGTTCCACATGGTTGGCATCACCCCCGAGGCCCCCAGTCTGGCGGCGGTCGGTGGCGAGATGCTCCCACCGCGCGAAATCACCGCCTCGGACATGGACGCGTTGCGCTCCGATTTCGGCGGCGTGGGGGAGAAAGTCGATGTGGTGGTATTTGCCGCCCCCCAGCTATCGATTGTGGAAATGCGCGACGTGGCGATGCTTTGCGAAGGACGCCGCCGGCATGCCGACACCGATGTCATCGTCTGCACCTCGCCGACGGTCTTTTCCGATTCCGAGCGGATGGGCTTCAACGCGATGATCGAAGCCTTTGGCGGGAGGGTTCTGCGCGGCACCTGCTTTTATCAGCAATATGCTCGCGAGATCGGCGAGGCCAATGGCTGGACGCGGCTGTTGTCGAATTCCGCGAAGATCGTCAACATCCTCGGAGGCTATGGCTACAAGCCGGCGCTGGCGTCGATGGAAGCCTGTATCGCCTCGGCGGTGGCGGGGGAGGTGGTCCAATGACCGGCGTATCGGGAAGGCGAGAATTGAAATGCCATGTCGGTATCGGCGACGTCGTGACCGGCGAGGCTCTGGTGGCCAGCGACAATTTTTCCGCTCGCTACGATCTTGATCGGATCAAGGGGGTCTTTTCCCGACCCCAGCACGCGCTCGCCGGGCAGTCCTATGACGGCAAGGTCCTGGTCATGAACACGGCCAAGGGCGGCGTCGCGACCGCGTGGATGCTTTACGAGATGAAGGCGCGTGGCATCGTGCCCAAGGCAATCCTGTTTAACGCCGCGAACACCATCCTAGCCCAGGGCGCGGCGCTCGCGGACCTCGCGATGGTGGATCGCTTCGAGGATGGCGACGTGACCCAACTGATCAAAACCGGCGACAGGGTGACGGTTTATCCCGACGAGGGCCGTGTGGTTGTCGAGGAGGCCAAGATCTGATCAGTCTTGGGCGACCGAGGCTTGCTTCGGCGGATCTTTCTTGCGCGTTGGTCCCTGCCCGAAAGACTCCCCGTCCTTGGCGAGGAAGGCGGTTTCCTTGCGGGAGGATGAACGTCCCAGAACGTGGTTGCGATGGGGGAAGCGTCCGAACCGGGCCACGATATCCCGGTGCCGCGTCCAGCCCTTGATGCTGCGCTGAATATAGGGTCGCCACGGCGCCGGGCCGTGCCGCTTCAACGCCTTCAGCATGGTGATTCCGGTATCTTGGGCGGTCACGTCCTCGGAATGATGAAACGGGTGATAGAGCCAGATCCGAGAGACCGGATGCAGGGATTTATCGAGGTTTCGCCGGATCGCCGAAGCCATGATCTCGAAGGCCAGGGTATCCCCGGAATAGGCGTCAACGGTGTTGCGAAACAGGTTCCGCGTGAACTGATCCAACAGTAGGATCAACGCCAGCGCGCCCTCGGATGTATCGCGCCACTCCGAGAGCTCGCCGCCACGGGCGCGGTCGACCAGATCGCCGAACCGGGCGCGGATCTCGTCATCGACCTCGGCGCCGCCCCGATACCACCAGTCGCGGCGGTCAAAGGCGGCTTCGGGATTTTCCAGGGCCGGGCCATGCCAGAACTGGATGATATCGGTGATGGCTTGGGTGGTCATTGCGACTGCCTTGCGGGAGGGGAGATGTGTAGACTGCGGTTGACGCGCGGAAAACGCCAAACGGGGAGAGTGTGATGGCCACGGCAATGATCACCGGGTGCGACTATGGTATCGGCTTCGAGCTGGCACGCCAATACGCCGATGATGGCTGGCGGGTGCATGCGATCTGTTTGGACGAGGCGAGCCGGCGCAAGCTGGAGGCGTTGGGCGAGGCGGTTGTTTTCCATCGCCAGGACATCGCCGATCAAGCGGGGCTTGAGGCGCTGGCGGCGCGGCTTGACGGCGAGGCGATCGACCTTCTGATCAACAACGCGGCGACATTCGCGCCTGACGGTCCCGGGACGCTGATGCTTCCCGATATCGACGAGTTTACCCGGGTGATGCGGATCAACGCCGTGGCGCCCGCCTATGTCGCCGCCGCTTTCGAAAAACATGTCGCGGCGAGCGAGAAACGCGTGATCGTGTTCATCGGCACCCGTTCGGGTTCCATAGGCGATAACGGCTCGGGCGGACATTATGCCTATCGCTGCAGCAAGGCCGCGCTCAACATGGTGGCCAAGAGCGTGTCGATCGACTTCGCGCCCCAGGGCATCACCGCGGTCGTGATGCATCCCGGTTCCGTCGCCACCGAAACCCGCAAGGGCAACGGTATTCCCGTCGGCGAAAGCGTCGCGGGGTTGAGAAATGTGATCGCCGGTCTGACGCCGGAGATGTCGGGCCGGTTCTTGCGGTTCGACGGAGGCGAGATCGAATGGTGAGCGCCGACGAGGGGACCAAGTCGGCTCGGATCGGCGATGCGCCCAAGCGCCGAGAGGACAAGGCCTTCCTGACGGGGCGGGGCACCTATTTCGACGATCTCCGTTTCGAGGGCGTGTGTCACGCGGTCTTCGCGCGCTCGCCTCACGCGCATGCCCGGATCGTGGGTATCGACGTTTCGGCGGCTTGCGCGGCGCCAGGCGTGTTGGCTGTCCTCGACGCGAGCGATGTCTCGAAGGCTGGGTTGAAGCCCTTGATGCCGGCGGTGCGGGCCAACCCCAAGACCGGAGAGCCCTTTGCTTTTCTGCCGCAACCTCTTTTGGCGGAAGACGTCGTGCGTCATGTCGGGGAGGCCGTCGTGATGGTCATCGCCGAAACCGTGGACCAGGCCCTCGACGCGGCGGATCTCGTGGACGTTCACTATGAGCCCTTGCCCCATGCCACCACCCCCGCCGAGGCGATGGCGCCAGACGCGCCCTCGATCGCTCCCGACGTTCCCGGCAATCTCTGCCTGCGCTGGCAAACCGGGAACCGAGCGGCGGTGGACGCGGCGTTCGATGGTGCCACGCATGTCGTGGATCTAACCCTCCACAACCACCGGATCGTTACCAATCCGATGGAGCCGCGCGGCCTTATCGGCGTTTGGGATGACGGTTCGCAACGCTATGTTCTGCATGTATCGACCCAGAATCTGCATTTCATCCGCGATGCCACCGCCGGTGCCTTGGCCGTGGAGCCTGGCGACGTGCGGTTCGTGGCCCCGGATGTCGGTGGAGGATTTGGCACCCGCAACTTTCCCTACCCCGAGTACCCGTTGGTCGCCTGGGCGGCGCGACAGCTTAATCGTCCCGTGAAATGGGCCGCCAGCCGGACCGAGGGTTTTTTGAGCGATCATCAGGCGCGAGACCATCATTCGAGCGCCCAATTGGCGCTCGACAGCGAAGGCCGGTTTCTGGCGATGCGTGCGGTAAGCGTGGCGAATCTCGGCGCTTACCTTGTTGCCTCGATGGGGGTTGTGGAAACCGTGCTATACGCGCACCTGCCGGGCACGGTTTATCGGATTCCCGCCATTGCCCTCGATATAAAGGCGGCGCTAACGAACACCACGCCAAACGGGGTGACCCGGGCGCCGGGCTATGCCGAGGCGAATATGGTGATCGAACGGCTGATCGATACCGCGGCCCGGCAATGCGGATTCGATCCCGCGGCCCTGCGCCGGCTGAATATGGCGCCGCGCGAGGCGATGCCCTTTACCAACGCGCTTGGCGAGACCGTCGACAGCGGTGCCTTCGCGGACACCTTGGATATGGCGTTGGAACGAGCGGATGTCGCGGGCTACGCGGCGCGCAAACGGGAAAGCGCGGCGCGCGGGATGCTTCGGGGGCTTGGATTCGCCTATCACATCAAGGGCACCGGAGGCTCGCCGCGCGAGAACGTAGAGATCCGTTTCGACGAGGAGGGAACCGTCTCTCTCTTCACGGGAGCCCAGACCATCGGCCAAGGTCATCACACAACCTTCCCACAGATCGTCGGCTCGCTTCTGGGCGTCGATGACGCGAAGGTGCGGCTCCGCGAGGGGGACACCGACCTCATCCCCGAGGGCGGGGGGCATGGCAGTTCGCGGTCAACCTACATGGCCGGCACCGCGATATTTCGCGCGGTCGAGGAGATCATCGTGAAGGCCACGCCGATCGCGGGCGAGGCGTTGGAGGCCGCGATCGGTGACATTGTCTTCGAGGACGGGACTTTCACCGTCGCCGGCACCGATCGCGCGATCGGTCTGCTGGAGGTGGCGGCGCGAGCGCGGGAGAGGGACGAGCCCCTCGACACCTACCATGCCTGGACCCGCGACTGGATGACATTTCCCAACGGCGCGCACGTGGTTGAGATCGAGATCG
>JADHLJ010000134.1 GCA_016780745.1 Alphaproteobacteria bacterium
CAGCAGGAGGACCTTGGAAGCGCGTTGATCGGTATGATCGAACTTGGCTCCGGAGACCTGGATATCGGCGCGCCGGAGGATCACCCCGATGAAAGCGTCGAGAAGACCGCCGCTCAGTTGAACAAGCTTCTCGGCGCCGGAAAGATCCCCGACAGCCGAAACATGCTGATGGAGCGCATCCGGCGCCAACTCATGGGCAAGGGCCCGCTTTCCAAGGGCCAGGAAGACGGCGAACGCGATCGCTTCAAGGATATTCTCGACCGCCTGGTCTCTCGCGACGAGATCCTCGGCGGCCCCGACATGGCCGAAGCGGTGACCGAGCGTCAGTCGCGGATCCTGAACAAGGGCGGCATGGCCGGCCTGCGCGAGGCGACGGGGCGGGTAATCCCGGCCCTGGGTGAGCCGGCGCGCAAGGCCAACTATCTGCTATCGCTGCATGAGAGCAAGCTTGGCAAGGGCGAGTTGGCGGACGAGATTCAGGACCATCTCAACACGCTGTTCATGCGCCCGGACTCGGTGCATCGGATCGTTCGCGACGACCTGCCGCCGAACCGCAAGATGGAACAGGTGACCTCGGCCTTCTATCGGATTCAAAGCTCCACCTTGCCGGAAAGCCGCAAGGAGCAGTTGACCAACCGTCTGGATGAGCTGCTGGCGTCCTATATCGTGGACGGCCAGATCTTGCAGAAGATCGACAATCCCGATCGCCCGCTACACATCCGCGCTTTCATGCTGGTGAATATGTGCCAGCCCGAGATGCTACCCAAGGGCAAGGCCTCCGACTTGGCGCGTAAGATCATCATCGACAGTTTGAAACAGCCGAATTTCGAAACCGAGTTGGTCTCGCAGATCGATGATGAGGCGGAGAAGGGCCGGGTGCTCCGGCAGTTCCACGAACAGCTTCACAAATGCGGATTTTTCGGCTGAGCCGGCGTGTCCGATACGACCTTGCTTATCCGACGGAAAAGCTCTCGCCGCAGCCGCAGCGGCCGGTTTCATTCGGGTTGTTGAAGACGAAGCCGGAGAACATCTTGTCCTCCTGGTAGTCCATCTCCGAGCCGATGATGAACATGATCGCGGTCGGGTCGATGAACAGCGTCACGCCCTTTTCCTCGACCTTATCCTCGAACTTTTTCTGTTCGGTGGCGTATTCCACGAAATAGCTGAGGCCGGAGCAACCCTTGCTTTTTACGCCGACCCTGAGGCCGAGGACCTTCTCGTCGCCGTTTCGATTCATCAGCGCCCGCGCCCGCGTGACGGCGGCGTCGGTCAGGGTTATCGGGGCCTTGCCGGGTTCGAACTGAAACATGGTTCCGTGTCCACCGTTGCTCTCGTCCCAGAATCTAGGACCGCATTAAACCACAATCAAGCGATCCTAGTACATATTGAGGATCAGCTTGGCATCCTCGCTCATCTTGTCGGGGGTCCAGGCCGGCTCCCAGGTCAGCATCACCTCGACCTCGCCGACGCCCTCGACGCCGGCAACCGCGGCCGCCACGTCATAGGGCATCTCACCGGCCACCGGACAGGCCGGCGCGGTCAGGGTCATCAGGACCTTCACATCCCCGTCGCTCAGCCTTTCGGTCTCGTAGATCAGGCCGAGATCGTAGATGTTCACCGGAATTTCCGGGTCATGCACCGTGCGCATCGCCTCGACGATGGCCTCGTCGTCGGCATGCGCCACGCCCTCGGCAAGCTTGGCGCCGGCCCGGGCCGTGGTGCCCTCTGGCACCGCCGGGTCCATCATGAAGGACCCGTAGGGGTTGGCTCCCGCGTCATACATGCTCATCGGAAAATCTCCCTGACCTTTTCAAGGCTTTCGGCGAGGATGTCGATGTCCTCGTTTGTGTTGTAGAGACCCAGGCTGGCCCGGGCCGTGGACGGCAGATCGAACCGATCCATCAGCGGCTGGGCGCAGTGATGGCCGGCCCGCACCGCGACACCGTTCTGATCGATGATCGTCGAGATGTCATGGGGGTGGGCGCAATCCATGGTGAAGGATACAACGCTCGCCTTGCCCGCCGCCGTGCCGACGAAATTCAGGCCTTCCACCGCCGAAAGCCGCTGGGTCGCGTGGTTCAGCAAGCCGCGCTCATGCTCGGCGATGGCGGCCATGCCGATGCCCTTGAGGTAGTCGATCGCCGCGCCGAGCCCGATTGCCTGGGCAATCGGCGGGGTGCCGGCCTCGAACTTGTCGGGCAGATCCGCCCAGGTGGTTTTCTCGAAAGTGACGGTATTGATCATCCCGCCGCCGCCTTGATAGGGCGGCATCGCCTCGAGCAGCGCTTCCTTGCCATAGAGCACACCGATCCCCGACGGGCCGTAGAGCTTGTGGCCGGAGAAGACATAGAAATCCACGTCCAGATCCTGGACATCGACGGGCATATGCACCACGCCCTGGGCGCCGTCGATAACCACGACACCGCCGCGCTCATGGGCAATCCGGGCAATCTCCTTCACCGGCAGGACCGTGCCGAGCACGTTGGAGACGTGGCAGAACGCGACGATCTTGGTCCGCTCGGTGATCATCTCATCGAAATCCGAGAGCTTGAACGAGCCGTCATCGTCCACCGGAACGACCTTCAGGGTCGCGCCGCACCGATCGCGCAGCAATTGCCACGGCACGATGTTCGAATGGTGCTCCGCATGGGTCACCAGGATCTCATCACCGGGTCCGAGATTGGCATCCCCATAGGCCGAGGCGACCAGGTTGATCGCTTCCGTCGTGCCCTTGGTAAAGATCACCTCATGCTCGTGCTCGGCGTTGATGAAGGCGCGAACCTTCTCGCGGGCCTCTTCATAGCGGGCCGAGGTCTGCTCGGACATGAAATGCAGGCCGCGATGGACGTTGGCGTATTCGGTTCCATAGACCCGATCCACCGCCTCGATTACCTGGCGCGGTTTCTGAGCCGAGCCGGCGGAGTCCAGATAGACCAGCCGTTTGCCGCGCACCAGTTCTGACAGGATCGGGAAATCCGCGCGGATCGCCTCGACATCATAGGGAAGGGTCGACATATCGTTCATGCCCCGTCTCCGGACAGGTTTTGGGCGAGCCAATCACCCGCCCGTTGCTTCATCGCTTCGCGAACCGGCTCGGAATGGATCTCGTCGATCGCCTCGTCGATATAGGCCGAGACCAGCAGCCGGCGCGCGGTGTCCCGGTCGATACCCCGGGCCTGGAGATAGAAGAGGTGATCCTCCTCCAACTCGCCCACGGTTGCGCCGTGGCTACAGCGGACGTCGTCGGCATAGATCTCCAACTCGGGCTTGGAGTCGATCTCGGCCCGGTCGGACATCAGCATCGCCCGGTTCATCTGGTAACCGTCGGTCTGCTGCGCGTCTTGGCGGACCAGAATCTTGCCCTGGAAGACGCCGCGGGACGCATCGGCGAGCACACCCTTATAGACCTCGCGGCTCCGGCTACCGGCGGCGGCGTGGTCGATGAAGGTGGTGTTGTCTAGATGCCGCGTGCCCGAGGCCATATAGGCGCCGTTGATCCGGTATTCGACCCGCGCGCCGGTGATCTCGCCGCGAATTTCGTTGCGGGCAAGTCGCGCGCCGAGCGAGAGGACGAAGTTGTCGTAGACCGCGCCCTCGGCGACCTCGGCGGTGGTCAAGGCGACATGAAAGGCGCCCAGCGCCTCGTTCTGGAGGCGGTAATGGCCGAGCCGCGCGCCCTTGGCGACGGTGACCTGGGTGACACTGTTCGAGAAATAAACCTCGGCGCCGCCGCCCACATGGCTTTCGATCACGTCGGCGAAGCTATCCTCGCCAGCCCGGATCAGCAGACGCGGCGCGAAAGCCTTATTCTCGCCAGCACCGACAGAGATCACATGAACCGCCGTCTCCGGCACCGCGCCGGTGGCGATATCGAGGATCAGCGCGTCCGACAAGGTCGCGGCGTTAAGCGCGGCCAGCGGTAAGCCGTCCGTCGAGCTCTCTTCCGACAGCAAGCTCGCCATCACCGCGCGATCGCTCTCACCAGCTTCCGCCAAGCGCGTCAGAACGACGCCGCCCGGCAGGGCGTCCAGGTTTGACAAGGCGGGATCGAGAACCCCGTTCACCAGGACAATCCGGGGGGCGTCGATGGCGAGGATCGCGTCCTCGGGGACCGCGGCTCCCGTTGCCGCGCCGCCCTCGGCCAGGGTGAAATCGCTCCCGGCGAGCGCGTTGAGATTGGTGTATTTCCAGGATTCCGTTCGCGCGTGCGGCCAGCCAGCCACGTGGTAGCGTGCCTTGGCCTGATCATTGAGATCGGCGCGCCAGCCGTCCTGGCTCCGCGCCCGGGCGGCGGCGATCAGATCCTCGAACGGGATCGCCTTTACGAGACCATCCGGCATCACGCGGCCTCTTCGGCGAAGTCGGCGTAGCCATTGGCCTCAAGCTCCAGCGCCAGCTCCTTGCCACCAGAGCGCTGGATCTTACCATGCGCCAGGACATGCACGAAGTCAGGCTGAATATGGTTCAGCAGCCGCTGATAATGGGTGATGATCAGCATGCTGCGGCCTTCGTTGCGTAGCGCGTTCACACCCTCGGAGACCAGTTTCAGCGCGTCGATATCCAGGCCGGAATCGGTTTCGTCCAGGATCGCCAGTGACGGCTCCAGAACCGCCATCTGCAGGATCTCGTTGCGCTTCTTCTCGCCGCCAGAGAACCCGACATTGACCGGGCGCTTCAGCATGTCGTCATTCATGTTCAGGGTCTTGGCCTTGGCGCGGACCATCTTGAGAAACTGCATGGCGTCCGCCTCGGGCTCGCCATGGTGACGCAGCTTGGCGTTGTAGGATTCCCGCAGGAAAGTCATCCCGGCGACGCCGGGGATTTCGACCGGATATTGGAAGGCAAGAAAAATGCCCTCGTTGGCGCGCTCGTCGGCTTCCAGCTCCAGCAGGTCCTTGCCCTTGAAGGTCACCGATCCCTCGGTCACCTCATAGCCGTCGCGTCCCGCCAGCACATAGGAAAGCGTGCTCTTACCGGAGCCGTTCGGGCCCATGATGGCGTGAATTTCACCCGGCCCCATCTCAAGATTGATCCCTTTGAGGATCTCCTTGTCGTCGATGGTGGCGTGCAGGTTCTCGATTTTCAACAATGACATTGTCGTCACTTCCTTGGTCTTGATTGGTGTCGGCGACGCGGGCGTTAACCCACACTGCCTTCAAGGCTGATACCGATGAGTTTCTGAGCCTCTACGGCGAATTCCATCGGCAGGTTTTTCATAACTTCCTTGCAGAAGCCATTGACGATCACGCCGACCGCGTCCTCGGCGGACAGGCCGCGCTGCATGCAATAGAAGAGCTGGTCGTCGCTAATCTTCGACGTCGTCGCCTCATGCTCGACCCGGGCCGAGGGATTGCGGGATTCGATATAGGGCACCGTATGAGCGCCGCATCGATCGCCGATCAGCAGGCTGTCGCATTGGGTGAAGTTGCGCGCGCCCTCGGCCTTGGGCATCACCTTGACCAGACCGCGATAGGTGTTGTCGGCCTTGCCGGCGCTGATCCCCTTGGAAATGATCGTCGAGCGGGTGTTCTTGCCGAGATGGATCATCTTGGTGCCGGTATCGGCCTGCTGGGCGTTGTTGGTGATCGCCACCGAATAGAACTCGCCGACCGAGTTGTCGCCTTGCAGAATGCAACTCGGATACTTCCAGGTGATCGCCGAGCCGGTTTCGACCTGGGTCCAGGAAATCTTCGAATTGGCGCCCCGACATGCCCCGCGCTTGGTCACGAAATTGTAGATCCCGCCCTTGCCGTTCTCGTCGCCCGGGTACCAGTTCTGGACCGTGGAATACTTGATCTCGGCATTATCCAGGGTGACCAATTCGACCACGGCGGCGTGCAGCTGGTTCTCGTCGCGCTGCGGCGCGGTGCAGCCCTCGAGATAGCTCACATAGGCGCCCTCGTCGGCGATGATCAGGGTGCGCTCGAACTGACCGGTATTCTCGGCGTTGATCCGGAAATAGGTCGACAGCTCCATCGGGCAACGCAGGCCCTTGGGCACATAGACGAAGGAGCCGTCGGTAAACACCGCGCAGTTCAGGGTCGCGAAGTAGTTGTCGGAATAGGGCACCACCGAGCCAAGATACTTTTTCACCAGCTCCGGGTACTCGCGCACCGCCTCGGAGATCGAGCAGAAGATCACCCCCATCTCGGTCAGCTTGGCCTTGTAGGTGGTGGCGACCGAGACGGAATCGAACACCGCGTCCACCGCGACAACGCCGGCCAGAAGCTCTTGTTCCTTCAACGGAATGCCGAGCTTCTCGTAGGTCTTCAGCAGTTCGGGGTCGACCTCGTCCAGGCTCTTCGGCCCGTCGCCGGCCTGCTTCGGCGCGGCGTAATAGTAAATGTCCTGATAGTCGATCTCGGGATAGCCGACCTTGGCCCAGTTCGGCGCCTCCATGGTCTGCCAGTGACGGAAGGCCTTCAGACGCCATTCCAGCATCCATTCCGGCTCTTCCTTCTTGGCCGAGATGAAGCGAACGATATCCTCGTTCAGCCCCTTCGGCGCGAATTCCATCTCAATCTCGGTGGAGAAGCCGTACTTGTACTTGTCCGCCGTGAGGTCCTTGACCTGATCAACCGTTTCCGCCGTCGCCGACATGATGGGTCCGTTTCCGTTGTATTCGATTTATGTTTGTTACTCGTTCAGTGCCGCTCGGGCCCGGCGCTTGCCGCCGTGGTTTTGGGCTCAAGCAGCGGGAACATGTCCGTCGGGTCGATAAGCTCGGCCAGGCTGACGCTTTCCAGCGCGTCGCGGATCGCGTTGTTCACCCGGTTCCAGTTGCCGCGCATCGGACAGAGCGATTCAACGTCGCACTGGTCCTCGGCGCCGTCGACACAAGCGGTGAGCGCGATCGGCCCGTCCAGCGCCTCGACGATCTCGGCCACCCGCACATCCTCTGCCGCCCGGTCCAGCGAGTAGCCGCCATTGGCGCCGCGATGCGAGGTGATCAGGGTCGAGCCCGCCATCAGCTTCAACAGCTTGGAGGTGGTCGGCAGCGGGATAGCCGTGCCCTCGGCGATATGCGCCGCCGTCTGCACAAGCCCCGGTCGCCGCGCCATTTGGCCCAGCACCACCACCGCGTAGTCGGTCATTCTGTTCAATCGAAGCATGGCAATTCCATACCGCACCATTTTCGTGCTGTTTAAATACGCCTACCCAGCGGAAAATCAACCGGAAAATGGACCAGATTGGTATTGATTGCGAATCTTGCCCGTCCGAAATGGCCTCCGCCCTTGCCCCGCGCCGGTCGCCTGCCGCACTCTTGGGGATCGCCACGCATCTGGATCCAAGCTCATGAAATTCGGAATGACCTCTTCCAAGGCCGACGAGATCGGGTTGATCAGCCACGCCGAGAATCTTGGCTATGACTATTGCTGGGTGACGGACTCGCCGATGATCCGCTCCGATCCCTTCGCGGTCTTGGCCCAGGCGGCGCGGCAGACCCGGACGATCCGGCTCGGCACCGGGGTCGCGGTGGCGGGCCTGAGGCTGGCGCCAGTGACGGCGAACGCGATCGCCACCATCAACCGGCTGGCGCCCGGCCGCACGTTTCTCGGCATCGGCACCGGCAACACCGCGATGCGGGCGATGGGTCAGCGGCCCATGGGCATTCGGGCGTTTCGTGAATATATCGACGTGGTGAAGACCATGATCGGGGGCGGCGAGGCGAGCTACACCCTGGACGGCGTTACCCACCCGATCCAGTTCCAGAATCCCGAGTTCAACTATGTCGACGTGGAGCATCCGATCCCGATCCATATCAGCGGCTTTGGCCCTCGGGCCCAGGCGCTGGCCGGCGAGATCGGTGACGGGATGATCACCGGCATCCCGCGCGGCGGTACTTTCTCCCAGGCAATGGCCAATGTCCGCCAGGGCGCCGCCAAGTCCGGGCGCTCGCTGGAGGACGGGTTCGAAACCTTCGCGCTGGTCAATATCCTGATGCTGGAGCCGGGGCAGAAGCTGACCGACGAGGCGGTGATCCAGCAATGCGGCTCGGCGATCATGGCCAATGTCCACTATCTCGTGGACTGGGTGAAGGAGACCGGCAACCCGCCCCCGGATTACATGCTGCCGTTTTGGGACGAGTACATCGCCTTCCACGAAAAGCGCGACGCCGAACGCTCGCACTTGAAAATGCATAAGAGCCATTACAGTTTTCTAGACCCCGACGAGGCCCGCTTCATCACCCCGGAGATGATCAAGACCTTCACTATCGCCGGCCAGCCGGAAGAGATGGTCGAGCAATTGCGCGAGCTGGAGCGCCAGGGGCTGGACGCGATCAACTTCATGACGCCGCTGGATCAGTCCTACCGGCTGATCGAGGATCTCGCCCGCAAGGTCATGTCACGGATGTAGGGTGGCGGTGCTTCCTCAAACCCGTCATCCCGCGCTTGACGCGGGACCGACGCCTCGGAACCGTCAGCGTGATGGCTGGCGGAGCATGATGCGACACCTCGCTTGTTGGCCAGATAGTGATCACGCCGCACCTCTCAGGCGTTGGTCCCGCGTCGAGCGCGGGATGACGATTTATTACGGCGCGCGCGGTTACGGCGGCCTCTTGGATTGAACTCCCGGCGAAGACTCACTGGCGTCCTGTAAGATATTGACCGTCGTCCCCGCGTAGGCGGGGACCTCTGGACAACGGTCGATATGGTCGCCTTTTTCAACGAATGAGGGGTCCCCGCCTACGCGAGGACGACGGACTGGGGAGGCGGGACACGTATGCCTCAACCTCTCCCCGACCCAAATGTCTCCCTAGCCGCTAGCCCGCCTTGCTTGGCACCAGGATATGCGGGGCACTGCCGACGACCCAGCCGTCCTGGTTGCTCTTGTCGGCGTTTTCCGGAAAGGCTTGCGGCCAGAGTAGCGGGTTACCGCGCTGATATTGTTCCGGATAGGCCGCCTCGCCGCCGAGCTCATAGGCCGCGCGCCAGGTCCAGCGCGGCTCGTACAGCACGCCCCGGGCCAGAGCCACCATGTCGCATTGGCCCTCATCGATCAGTTGCTCGGCGAGATGCGGGTCGCGGATCATGCCAACCGCCATGGTCGGAACGCCGGTCGCCTTCTTGATCGCCGCCGCGAAGGGCGCCTGATAGGCCGGGCCGACCTCGGGCCGCATCATGCTGTTGCCGCCGCCGGAAATATCGAAGAAGTCGCAGCCGCGCGCCTTCAGCGCCTTGGCGAAGGTGATCGCGTCCTCCAATTGAAGCCCGGCGTCGTCCCAATCCGAGCCGTTGAAACGGATGCCGGCGGGCTTGTCATCGGGCCAGGTGGCGCGACAGGCATCGAAGACCTCCAACGGAAAGCGCATGCGGTTCTCGATCGAGCCACCGTATTCGTCATCCCGTCGGTTGGCGATCGGCGAGAGAAACTCGCTCAACAGATAGCCATGCGCCCCATGCAGTTCGATGGCATCGAAGCCGATCCGCTCGCTGCGTTCGGTGGCCTGAACGAAAGCGGCGATCACCTCGTCCATCAGCGCCCGGTCCATCTCGCGCGGGCGGTGCCAGTCATTACCGAAGGGGATCGCCGAGGGCGCCAGGGTCTCCCACGCGCCCTCATCCGGGCCGAGTGATTTGCCGCCCGCCTGCGGGGCATGGGCCGAGGCCTTGCGCCCGGCATGACCGAGCTGAATGGCGATCGGGGTGTTGCCGTATTTCTTGGCCGCCTGGATCACCCGGGCCATCGCCGCCTCGGTCTCGTCGTCATAGAGCCCGGTGCAGCCATGGGTGATGCGGCCCCTGGGCTCCACCCCGGTCGCCTCGATGATCAGCATGCCCGAGCCGGATTGGGCAAGCTGGCCGAGATGGATCAGGTGCCAATCCGTCGCCCGCCCTTCCTCGGCGCTGTATTGGCACATCGGCGCGATGACCACCCGGTTGGGCAGAGTAAGGCCGCGAAGCTGGAGGGGTGTGAAAACCGAGGACGTCATCGTGGGTCACTTTCGCAAAGGTCGATTTAAAGGGATGTTGGCGTGGACATATCAGACGTTGAGCGCGCGGGCTTCCTCGTCCATGACGATGGCGACGCGGCCCAAGGCCTTGCGCGCCAACACCGTGCTCATGGCGTCCTGGAACTTCTCCAGGGGGAAGACATGCGAGACCCGGGGTTTCAGTAGCCCCTGCTCATACCAGGAGAACAACTCGGCCATGCTGTCGCTCATCTGCTGGTCGTATTCATCCCGCATGTCGCGCGGGCTCCAGCCCATGTAGTAGCCGAGATTGAGGCCGCAGACGGTGATGTTCTTGACCAGCAGGATATTGGCCGGGATCTGTTGAATGGTCCCACCGGCGAAGCCCACGGGCATGATCCGGCCCTCCGGCGCGATACAGCGCAGGGACTCGGCGAAAACCTCGCCGCCGACCGGATCATAGATGATATCAGCGCCGATCCCGTCGGTCAGCGCCAGCACCTCCTCGCGGAACCCGCCCTCGCGATAGTTAATGGTGTGATCGGCGCCATGCTCGGTGGCGATCGCGCGTTTCTCCTCCGAGCCCACGGTGGCAATGACCGTCGCGCCCTTGATCTTTGAGATCTCGATCGCCGCGACACCGATGCCGCCCGCCGCTCCGTGGATCAGCACGGTCTTGCCGGGCCCGACCCCCAGCAGATGCGGCCAGATCAGCGCCGCGTAGGAGGTCGAGTATGAGTTGGTGAAGCAGATCGCCTTGTGAAACGGCAGACTGTCCGGCAGCGCGAAGGTGTTGACCTCATGCGCGGCGCATTCCTCGGCCTGACCGCCCCAATCGAGCACCGCCGTCACCCGGTCTCCCACCTTGAAGCGGCTAACCTGGGAGCCGACCTCGGTGACGATCCCCGCCGCCTCGGTCCCCGGCGTGAAGGGCAGCGGCGGCTTGCGCTGATACTTGCCGGCGACCACCAGGCTGGTGGCGAAGCTCACCCCGGCGGCCTGGGTCTTGATGCGCACATGGCGGGGGCCGAGTTCCGGCCTCGGGCATTCCTCGAGGGTGAGATTCTCGAACTCGGTATATTCGGTGACCAATACGCCGCGCATGGAAGGTTCCTTCGATTGGAAGCGGGAGGAAGCGCCTAGATTAATCTCTAAACCTCTGGGGGAAAGCAACCTTCGAGGTGTTTGTCGCGGATGGCGGCGAGCAAAACCCTTCGAGACGCCGCCTTGG
>JADHLJ010000135.1 GCA_016780745.1 Alphaproteobacteria bacterium
CGTTTCGGCGTTTTGCGTCTGGATAACGCTAATACCCGAACCCACCCTGGCGCGCCTCTTCGGAGAAACTGACCGTCACGCGGGCGGCATTGGGTCCGGGGTTGGGAATTTCATAAGCGAAGGACAGAACGTCACCGGGCACAAGTAACGCCGCCTCGGGCGTATAGGGCGCGCTTTGCAGTTCCGCGCCAGCCGCGTCTTCGATCACCGCCCGCAACACCGGAACCGATTGCATGCGATCGGTGTCGTTGCGGATCTCGCCTTGGATCAACATCCGCTCGACGCCACCTTCGGTCTTTCGCCAGGCACCGACATTCTGGATGATGAGATCCTCTCCCGGCACCGGCACGTGCAGGCCGATCGCGTCGAACAGTGGTGAAATCGCCGGCACCGCCGAAACCAAGGGGGCCCGGGCGCCGACCAGGCCACCGGGGATGATCAACAGGAACACAACGGCCGCGGCAATGGCCGCATAGCGGCCCCGCCGCGACGGCTTTGCCTCGGCCCCCAACGGGCGGCGGCGGGGTATCGGCGGAGCGTCGAAATCGTCCTCGGCATCGGGATCAAGCTCGCCGCCGCCAAACATCGAGAAATCAACGTTCTCATCGCCGTCGGAGGCCGCCTCGTCCGAGCCATCCCCGAAATCGATCTCCGCGTCATCACCGGCGTCTTGCTCGGGCGGCGGCGGGGCCTCCTCGGCCAAAACCGGTTCTTGCTTCGGCGCGGGTTTCTTGGCCTTGGGAGCCGGCTCGTCGACAATCGGTTTTTGGTGCCATTTATGCTGACACTGGCTGCATTTCAGCTTGCGCCCCTTCTCGGGGATTGCGTTGTCCGGAACATCAAAGCCGGACTCGCATTCTGGACATGTGATTCGCATCTGAAAGCCTGTCGGTTTATCCGGCGGGCGTATAGCCACGCGCTTCATGATACAATAGCCGCTCTCGGCGCGCGCGCCAACGATACGCGCGCCCTTAATCCTTGCATTCCCGCCCGTATCTGGAATGATTCAGGGAATATTCGGCGTCGGCTCGGAGCCACGTCGTGGTCAAGAATACGAGCGTTTCGTCAGCGCGAAAGGTCGAGCCCGGTGGTCCGCTTCGAAAACGTCGAAATGCGTTACGCCGTCGGGCCGCCCATACTGCGGGACATCAATTTCGAGCTTGAGCCCAATAGCTTTCATTTTCTGACCGGCAAAAGCGGCGCCGGAAAATCATCCTTGCTGCGCATGATCTATCTCGCCCTGGTTCCCACGCTTGGACGGGTCACCGTCTTTGACCGTGACACCAGGACGTTGTCCCGGATCGAGATCGCGGACTTTCGCCGACGCCTTGGGATCGTGTTCCAGGACTTTCGCCTGATTGACCATTTGAGCGCGCGCGAAAACGTCGCGCTCCCGCTTCGGATCGCCGGGACGCGCGAGGCGGTGATCCGGCGTCACGTGCCGGAGTTGTTGGATTGGGTGGGCCTATCGGACCACATGGATGCCTTGCCGCGAACGCTTTCCGGCGGCCAGCAACAGCGCGTCGCGATCGCCCGCGCGGTGATCGCGCGGCCCGCGATCCTGCTGGCGGACGAGCCCACCGGCAATGTCGACGACCGGATCGCGTTCCGACTTTTATACCTATTCGAGGAACTTCATCGCGCCGGCACGACGGTCCTGGTCGCCACCCATAATGACGCCCTTTGCGATGAGTTCGCACATCCCCGCTTGCACATCAGCGGCGGGATACTAAACCGCGTGAACCCGTCGACAAGCAACAAACCAACGACACAGTCCGGCCGCGTCGTACCCTTCACGCGCGATCAGGCCGAGGCTTGAGGAGAGGACATGGCGCGTTCGACCTCAACCGAAATCGCCATCAGTCGTGGCGGATCGGCGAGTTATCTCGGCTGGGTCGTCGGCGCCATGGTCTATGTCGCGGTTCTCGCCGCGGCTGGGGCGCTTTTCGCTCAGTCGGTGTCCGACCGCTGGGCTCTTTCGCTTAGCGGCGTGATCACGGTTCAGGTTCCCGACGCCGAACGGGCGGTCGACCCTAGCGGGGCGGCGAGCCGAACCGGCGACGACAAGACGTCGCGCTTGGCGGCGGCCCTGGAGATCTTACGGATAACGCCCGGGATCGGGCATTTGACAATTCTGGACCGAGACAAGGCACGGGCGCTTCTCGCCCCTTGGCTTGGGGAGGATCTCGTCGGACAAATCGACCCCCCGGTCATGGTGGATCTTCGGCTCATGGACCCCACCGTCGTTGATATCGGCGCGCTACGCGACCGATTGAGCCGACGGGTCCCAGGCGCCGTCATCGACGATCACGGCGCATGGTTAACCCGCGTCGCGGCGGTCACCAGGGCCGTTGAAAGGGGTGGATGGCTGATCGTGCTATTGGTCGGGGGCGTTGCGACGATTTCGGTGATATTCGCGGTCTTGTCGGGGCTGTCGGTGAACCGAGACGTGGTCGAGCTGCTGCATCTCATGGGAGCGCGTGACGGATATGTGGCCAAGCGCTTTCAAGGATATGTTCTGATGGCGGCGCTGCCGGCCAGCGCGATTGCAGGTTGTCTCGCCGTGGCGACGATAATGGCGATAGGCGCGATTTCCCAACCCGAGGCGGACGGCGTGGAGGCAATGCTGCGTTTTGGGCGGTTCGGCGGATTTCGAGCGCTGGATTGGATTATAATCTGCGCCATCCCCCTGGTTTTCGCGGGGTTCACCCTCGTTACCGCGCGCATGGCGGCTCTGGTTGCCTTGCGCCGCTTGGTGTAGCGGACCAGAAGCGACAGTGACCATGGCCACCTCCCCCAACCAAGCAGTGTTTTCGAAGCAACGCGGGTCTCTCCGCCTGGCGTTGTGTTTTTGCCTGCTCTTGATTGTGGTCTGGGGCGTTGGATTTACGCGCTTCGTCGAGGCGATCCCACGCGCGGAGCCCGGAGGCGAGGCTAAGGCCGACGCGATCGTCGTCCTGACCGGTGGCGCGCAACGGCTCGGAGCCGGGTTTCGCCTTTTGCGAGAAGGCAGGGGCGCGAACTTGTTCGTCTCGGGCGTGCATGGCGATGTAACCGCAAGCGACCTGCATGCCTTGGCGGTCCTCCACGAGACGGCGGAGGAAAAGGATTATCCGAGGTGCTGCGTGGAATTCGGCACCGACGCCCAGGACACCAAGGGCAATGCCAAGGAAATCGCCGCCTGGGCCCGAACGAAGAACGTCGCGTCGCTCATCATGGTGACCAGCAACTACCACATGCAGCGCGCTTTCCTTGAATTACGCGCCTCCCTGCCCGAGGTCCGGGTGCACCGGCACGCGGTAATAGCCCGAACCGTGATGCTGGGGAGCTTATGGCGTTGGCCGAGTTCTTTGGTGTTGCTGGTCGGTGAATATCACAAATTTCTATGGGCTGGCATTCGCACGGTTTTCGAGACCTAGCGGAACGGAAACGACAAGGAATCGTGATCCCGGGATTACCCCCGGCATCTCTCCAGGCCTTGCCCTTGGCGCAAAAACTGGGTATCCTGAATGGGAACAAATTAAGAACATAAAGGTTAACCCAATGAAGGGTATCGCGCCGATTTCCGGTCGAATTTGGGATCAGAAATACCGCTTTAAGGATGCCGATGGACGGCCGCGTGACCGGTCACTTTCGGATTCCTGGCGCCGGGTGGCGCGCGCGCTGGCGGCGGCGGAGTCCGATCGCGATCTTTGGGAAAATCGTTTTCACGGGGCCATGGACGATTTTAGGTTTCTGCCGGCGGGCCGCATCCTCGCCGGGGCCGGTACGGAAAGATCGGTAACGCTGTTCAATTGCTTCGTCATGGGCACGATCGAGGACGACATGTCCGGTATCTTCTCGGCCCTGCGCGAAGCCGCGCTGACCATGCAGCAGGGCGGCGGGATCGGCTACGACTTCTCGACCCTGCGCCCCAAGGGCGCGCCCGTGCGCGGCGTCGGCGCCGATGCTTCTGGGCCATTGTCTTTCATGGATGTCTGGGACGCCATGTGCCGGACCATCATGAGCGCCGGCTCCCGGCGCGGCGCGATGATGGCGACCCTGCGCTGCGATCACCCCGATATCGAGAGCTTCGTCGACGCCAAACAGGACCCGGCGCGGCTTCGCATGTTCAATCTGTCGGTCCTGGTGACCGACCCCTTCATGGAGGCGGTACGAGCTGGAGAATCCTGGGACCTCGTATTCGACGGCACGGTGTTTCGCACGATCCAAGCCCGGGATCTTTGGGAACGGATCATGCGATCCACCTATCTCGGCGCCGAGCCCGGGGTGATCTTCATCGACCGCATCAACCAGCGGAACAACCTCGCCTATTGCGAGTCCATCTCGGCGACAAATCCTTGCGGAGAGCAACCGTTGCCGCCCTATGGCGCGTGCCTGTTGGGATCGATCAATTTGGCCCGGTTGGTTGAACGGCCATTCGAGAGTGACGCGGCGCTGGACATGGACGCCTTGGCCGAGTTGGTCCCCGTGGCGGTCCGGATGATGGACAATGTGGTCGACGTCTCGCGTTTTCCTCTGCCCGAACAGGCCGCCGAGGCGCGGGCCAAGCGACGGATCGGGCTCGGGGTTACCGGCCTTGCCGACGCGCTGATCATGTGCGGCGCGCGATACGGATCGGCCGACGCGGTTCGGCTGACCGAGACCTGGATGCGGGCGGTGCGCGACAACGCCTATCGCGCGTCCGTCGACCTGGCGCGCGAGAAGGGCCCGTTTCCGCTGTTCGATCGCGGCCCCTATCTCGATGGGGAATGCATCAGGGAACTGCCGGAGGATATTCGCGCCGGGATCGCCGAACACGGCATTCGCAACGCCCTGCTGACCTCAATCGCGCCGACGGGGACGATCTCGCTGTTGGCCGACAACGTGTCCTCGGGCCTGGAACCGGTATTTGCCTTCAGCTATGAGCGCGCGGTGCTGGAGCCCGACGGCTCCAAGCGCATCGAGGAAGTCAGTGACCATGCCTATCGCCTGTATCGAAGCCTGAAAGGCGAGGACGCGCCGCTGACCGACGCCTTCGTCGATGCCCAGACCCTGCGTCCCGAGGATCACGTGGTGATGCAGGCGGCGGTGCAGAAATACGTCGACAGCTCTATTTCGAAAACCATCAATTGCCCCGAGGATATCGATTTCGAGGCCTTCAAGGATGTCTATCTCGCGGCCTATGATTCCGGCTGCAAGGGCTGCACGACCTATCGCCCGAACCCGGTGACCGGCGCGGTGCTCGCGGTTAAGCCCGAGACGCCCGCGACGGAAAAGGTGGAGCCGACACCGACACCGGCACAGCTTGGAAGCTCCACCGGTGATGACGGCAAGGTCGTGCACATGGCGGCACCGCTGGACCGACCGGCCGAGTTGCCGGGCAAGACCTATAAGATCAAGTGGCCGGAAAACGATCACGCGATCTACATCACCTTGAACGACATCATTCAGGATGGTCGGCGGCGGCCCTTCGAGATCTTCATCAATTCCAAGAACATGGAGCATTACGCCTGGACCGTGGCGCTCACCCGGATGATCAGCGCGGTGTTCCGTCGCGGCGGTGATGTCTCCTTCGTGGTCGAGGAATTGAAGGCGGTGTTCGACCCCCGCGGCGGCGCTTGGATGGACAAGCGCTATGTACCCTCGTTGCTAGCGGCGATCGGCGGGGTAATCGAGGAGCACATGATCGATATCGGCTTCCTGAAGGACCCCGACACCTTGGAGCTGAATTTCGAGACCGAGCGAAAGGTCGTTGGCTTGAAAGAGGGCGGCTCGAGCGGACGCGGCCTCGGCCAATGTCCGAAATGCGGGACCGCCAGCTTGCTGCGCCAAGAGGGCTGCGATCTCTGCACGAGTTGCGGATTCTCCAAATGCGGCTAGGTCATTGAACGGTCTTCCGCGGTTTTCGATTTTATCTTTTGCCGCGAGCCCCTAAATTCACTCGCGAAACACAATATGTTCACGAAGGAGGCCGCCGTGGAGGCCATTGATCTGTTGACCACCCGCCGCTCGGTACTGGTGCGCCACCTGGGCGACCCTGGACCCAGCCAGGACGAGTTGAACCGCATTCTGGAGGCGGGCATGCGGGTTCCCGACCACGGCAAGATCGGGCCCTGGCGCATCCAGGTCATCAATAAGGCGGGGCAGGCCGCCCTGGGCGAGCTTTGCGCCAAGCTCTACGCCGAGGAGCACGGCGAGCGCGCCAATGACAAGATGGTCGAGTTCGAGCGCGAGCGGCCTGCCAGGGCGCCGGTCCTCCTCGCGGTGACGTCCCGGCTTGAAGTCCCGCACAACATTCCCGAGCTGGAACAACGCCTTTCCGGGGGCGCGCTTTGCATGAACATTCTCAACGCGGCCCACGCGCTCGGCTATGGCGCGCAATGGCTGACCGAGTGGCCGGCCTTCAACGACGAGGTCAAGAAGATGCTCGGCCATGATCCGTCGACCGACATCATCGGCTTCATCTATATCGGCACGCCGACCCAGGAGCCCAAGCCCCGCAATCGCCCGGAATTCGACGCGGTGGTCAGCGAATGGTCCGGGCCCGTGGCCTGATCATCTCTTGAGGGTTTTCACCAGTTCGAGACATGGGGTCGCGAACCCGACCACATTTCCAGTAAAGCGCCGCGTCTCGACATAGCCGAGCGCCGCATAGAAGGCGTGCGCGTCGGTGTTGAACGCCTCGGCCTCAATCCTGAGTCGCTGGTGTCCTTGAGAACGGACGCGCGTTTCCGCCTCCATCATTAGCGCTTTACCGATCCCCTGGCGTTTGAAGATCGGATCGACGTGTAGTGTCGTTACCTCGTCCTCGGACAGAAGCGCGAACCCGGCGATCGCGTCCTCAACCATCGCGACCAGACAACCGGTCCAAAGCTGGTCGACAAAATACTCGGCAATGGTGTTCCCCCGCCAAGCCTTATCGGCCTCGCCCGGCATATGCGGCGCCCAGATCTCTCGCCAAGTGGCATTCATGATTTCGGCGAGGCGTCGCCGGTCACCCTCCCGCGCGTCCCGGATCATGGGCTTGGGCTTGGACCTCGCCGCCAATGTCATCCCTCGGCCCGATGACAAACCGCCTGAAGCTTGTTGCCGTCGGGATCGCGAACATAGGCGCCGTAGTAGTTAGCGTGATAATGCGGCCTCGGGCCAGGCATGCCCTCGTCCGTTCCCCCATTCTCCAAGGCCGCCGCGTGGAAGGCATCGACCATGACCCGGTCCGCCGCCAGGAAGGCCACATGACTTCCATTGCCGACGCTCGCGGGCTTTCCATCAAAAGGCGAGAGCACCCAAAACTGCTCTCCGCCCGGTTCCCCGTAGCCGGTATGGCGCTCGCCCTCGGTGAAGCTTTGCTTGCCCAAGGCCGCCATGACCGGCCCATAAAAATCCCGGGCCCGGGTCATGTCGTTGGTTCCCACCGTCACATGACTATACATCGCTATCGCCTTGTCTGTTTGGATCCGCAATGCAGCATAGCCGACACCGCTGACCGCGAAAATGTCGGGATTGGTGGCGACGCCGGTGCCTCGCCGAGATAACCAGGAGCATACTTGTTCCGACTTACCGAGGGATCTGACATGCGTGTTCTCGTCACCGCCGGGGCCAGTGGTATCGGCCATGCCATCGCCGCCGCGTTTTCGGCCGAGGGCGCCGAGGTCTGGATCTGCGACATCGACCAGGCGGCGCTGGACACCGCCTTCACCGACGATGCCAACGTCACCGCCCGCCGGACAGACGTCTCGGATGTCAACCAGGTCGCGGCCCTGTTCGAGGAGATCCACCGGGGCGGCGCGCTGGACGTTCTGGTCAACAATGCCGGCATTGGCGGGCCGACCGGTCCGATCGAGACCATGGAACCCGTCGATTGGCAGCGAACCTTGCAGGTCAATCTATTCTCGGACTTTCTGTGTTGCCGCGAGGCCCTGCCCGGCATGAAGGCGCGGGGCGCTGGATCGATCATCAATATCTCCTCGACCGCCGGGATCATGGGCTACCCGCTGCGCAGTCCCTACGCGGCGGCGAAATGGGGGGTGGTCGGTCTGACCAAGTCATTGGCGATGGAGGTTGGGCCGTCCGGCATTCGGGTCAACGCAATCTGTCCCGGCCCGATCCTGGGCGATCGCATGGAGCGGGTGCTGGCCCAGGAATCGGCGGCCCGCGGCCGACCAACCGCCGAGATCAAGGACGAATATACGCGGCAAACCTCGCTTCGAAGCTGGATCGATGGTTCCGAGATCGCCGATATGGCGGTATTCCTGGCTTCGGAAAAGGCGCGGCATATCAGCGGCCAGATCATCGGCGTGGACGGCAATACCGAGACTCTTGGGATGTGATCCCATCCACGCTAGGCTTGGCGTCCGTTCCATCCCGGAGAGACGCCATGAGCACCGAGAACCCGAAAACCGCCGGTTGGCGCGAGCATCCCCGTTATCCCGACCCCGCGATCCAGAGCCTGGACCCCCGGTTCGACCAATATCGGATTTTCAGCGCGGCGGTGGAGCGGCTCTATACCGGGTGCCGCTGGTCCGAGGGGCCGGTCTATTTCGCCGATGGCCGATATCTGCTGTGGTCCGATATTCCCAACCAGCGGATGCTGAAATGGGAAGAAGAGACGGGCGCGGTCAGCGTCTATCGCAAGCCATCGAATTTCGGCAACGGCAACACCCGGGACCGCCTGGGCAGGCTGGTGACCTGCGAGCATGGCCGGCGCGTGACCCGCACCGAGATCGACGGCTCGATCACCGTCTTGGCCGATAGCTGGCAGGGTAAGAAACTGAACTCGCCGAACGACGTGGTGGTGAAGTCGGACGGCTCGATCTGGTTCACCGATCCGATCTTCGGCATTCTCGGCAATTACGAGGGCGTCAAGAACGACCCCGAGATCGATCAATACGTCTTCCGTATCGATGGCGAGACCAACGAGATGAGCGTTGTGGCCGAGGGCGTCCTTGGGCCGAATGGTCTCTGCTTCAATCCGGATGAAACGATCCTCTATATCGTCGAGTCCCGGGGTGAGCCGAACCGCAAGATCCTGGCCTATGATGTCGGCGCCGACGGCAAGACCCTCTCCAACAAGCGCGTGCATATCGATGCCGGCCCCGGCGGCACGCCGGACGGCATGCGCTGCGATGTGGATGGCAATCTCTGGTGTGGTTGGGGGATGGGCAGCGCCGAGCTTGACGGCGTCAATGTCTACGCGCCGGACGGCGACCACATCGGACGCATCGCGCTGCCGGAACGCTGCGCCAATGTCTGTTTCGGCGGACCGATGCGCAACCGGCTGTTCATGGCCGCCAGCCAGTCGCTCTACGCGCTCTATGTGAATACCCAGGGCGTCAAGGGCGGGTGATCGCCGGAGACAGGTTTGAAGAAGCGGCTTGATCTCGGTGACGCCACTCTCAGGGGCATGACGACGCAAGACCTTCAGGCGTTGCGGACACTTCTGCACGACGTCCAGGTGCGCCGTTTTCTCTGTGACGACGAGATCCTGCCCGACGATTGGTTTCGCGAGACCTTGGAGCGGAGCGATACGCTTGACCCGGAAGATCTCGGGCTTTGGGCGATCGAGGCGCCGGATGGCTCCTTCCTCGGGATGGCGGGGCTCAGACCACTGGGTGAGAACGCGACCAGCCGCGCCGATCTGGTGGGCGCGGTGCAATTGACCATCGCCGTCGGGCCACCGGCCTGGGGCACCGGTCTCGCCCGCCGCGCCTCGGAGCGGCTGTTGACCCATGGGTTCGAGGATCTCGGCCTGCCGCGTGTCATCGCCATCGTCGACGATCCGAACGAGCGCTCGCACGCGCTCATCCAACGGCTCGGTTTCACCAGGATCGGCGCGGATGCCGGTCCCGCCTATACACAGACCGTCTACGAGCTGGGCGCCGCGTAACCAGGAGTGCCAGTTTGGAACGAGACCCGTTCAAATCGACCCGGTGACATCTTGCTCTGGATTGTGGAACACTCCACCCCATATCGGAGGATCAGCCGGACAATCGCGGAGGCCGTCATGGATCAGCTTAGGGTAGACGAACGGAACGAAAAGACGGACGAAGCGGCATCCGGCCCCTATGTGCCACCCCTGCAACTCACCCAGGGCCAGGAGCCGCCGATCGCGGCCAATGGCGGGCTGTCCTATATGTCCTTCGATCGCGATGGCGACGGCGGCACCCAGGCGGCGATGGAAGCCGCCTTCAAGCAGATCGCCGATGGCGCCGGCCGCGAGACCATCGAGATGCTGAACACCGCGCCCCCGGGTCCGATCGAGACCAAATGGGGCACCGGCTTTCGCGAGTACGAGGAATGCATGGCGCATATCCGGGCGAACAACATGACAGCCCCGGAAGGCGGCGTCGTGCTGCCGCTGCGTTATTCGATCAACGAGCATCCGTCCTATTCGGTGGTACCATCAAACGCGCTGTGGACCGACCCGTCCCGCGCCGAGGATGCCGCGGCTTTGCGCCAATACGAGGTCGACAACAAGCGGCGCAGCATCTATTTCCCGCAAGTCCTGCGCGATGCCCGAAAGATCGGGGACTATCATCCCGGCCTCTCGCCGACATCGCCGGATTGCATGGACAAGCTCGGCGTCTCGCTGGCCCATTGCGAAACCGAATGCCAGAACTTCTATGACGCCGGCGAGGTTGAGCGGGTGTTCTACCCGGAGATCGAGAAGCTCCTGCTGGACTTCTTCCCGGGCGCGACCGACGCGCTGGTCTACAACCACGACGTCTTCGACAAGGAATATACCGGCGATCGGACCGAGGACCAGGACGCCAAGAACCCGGGCGTGAACGAGAACTACGTCAACCTCGTGCACAATGATCTGAACGACAATAGCGGCCGGGTGCGCTGCCGCGAGCTGTTGACCAAGAATCTCCGCAATTTCGGGCGCGAGCAGCATTACACCGAAGCCGAGGCCGACGCGAAGATGTCCCGGCGCTTCATGTCGATCAATCTCGCCAAGCCCATGGAGACGGTCCAGCAATGGCCCTTCGTGCTCTGCGCCTGGCCGTCCTTCGCGGATCAGCCCTATATCAACAACTACCGGATCTACGACGACCGGGTCGGCGAGACCACCCGCTTCACCCACCGCGCCGATCACGAGTGGTACTGGTTCCCCCAGCAGACCTCGACCGAGGT
>JADHLJ010000136.1 GCA_016780745.1 Alphaproteobacteria bacterium
CGGTGGTTCGTGTCGAGGGCGAAGTGGTGCGCCGTTGCGGTGGTGGTCTCGCATGTCCATTTCAGGCGGTCGAACGGCTGAAGCATTTCGTCTCCCGCGACGCCTTCGATATCGAGGGCTTGGGCGAGAAACAGATCCAGGCGTTCTGGGAAGACGGGCTGATCCAGCGGCCCGGCGATATCTTCAGGCTCAAGGCGCATGAAGCGGATCTGAAAAAGCGCGAGGGGTGGGGCGAGAAATCCGTCGACAATGTCCTGGCCGCGATCGAGGAACGCCGCCCCATCGGCCTCGACCGTTTGATCTACGCGCTTGGTATCCGTCAGGTAGGTCAGGCGACGGCTCGGTTGCTCGCGGTGAATTACGGCACGCTGGACGCCTGGCGCGCGGCGATGCTGGAGGCGGGCCAAAGCATGCAAGGCACCGAGGAAGGAGAGGGAGGTGACGCTGGCGTTCCCAACGACGCACTCGCCGACCTTTTGAATATCGACCAGATCGGCCTGTCCGTCGCCAATGACTTGATCGCGTTCTTCGCCGAGGACCAAACACTGGAGATCGTCGCCGATCTGGAGCGGGAACTCGACATCCAACCCTTCGCGGCGCCAAGCGCGAGCGACAGTCCGGTCGCCGGTAAGACGGTGGTCTTTACCGGAACGCTCACCACCATGGGACGCTCCGAGGCCAAGGCTCGCGCCGAGAGTCTGGGCGCCAAGGTCGCGGGATCGGTTTCCAAGAAAACCGACTACGTCATCGTCGGCGCCGATGCCGGCTCCAAGGCCGCCAAGGCCGAGGCGTTGGGCGTGACGATCCTCAGCGAGGAAGATTGGGCGACGTTGATCGGCGGTTGAGCCGGCGACGAGAGTTCCCGATGCCAAGCTGCCTTTTCCTCGCTTGTCGGTGAGAAACAGCGACGTTCATTAACGGTTAGTTTGAACGCTTCCAAGTCACTTGGAGTCGAAGCATGTTTGCATGTTCGGCACCAAGGTTGGTTTGTCGCTTCTGATAATCCGGATCTCCGAACTCACTGTCATGTAATTGAAATATAATCGAAATTCGGTGCGAATCACGGTTTGAGTAACTTTCATGCGAAGATTCAAAGGATGGCTTGCCGAAAACGTCGTTATGCCGCAAGATCACGCAAAATTATGAAGCATGGCGATGGCGCCTGATTATTCCGGTGTCTGGATCCGAGCTCGAAGAGTAGGGAGGCGCAGGCGCCAATGTCGGAATCCGGGATGACGGATGGATCCGTCAAATTGTCTGTTTCGGACATCTCAAAGAGCTTTGGAGGTGTCCAGGCGGTTCGCGGCGTGAGCATTGAGGTGCCAAAGGGGGTGATCTTCTCGATCATCGGCCCGAACGGAGCCGGCAAAACGTCCTTGCTAAACATGATCAGTGGTTTCTATCACCCCGATGAAGGCTCGATCCGGTTCGAGAACACCGACATCACCGAGACCACGCCGGCCAATCGGGCCGCCATGGGGATTGCCCGCACCTTTCAGAACATCGCGTTGTTTCGCGGCCTGACCGTTCTCGAGAACCTGATGCTGGGCCGGCATGTTCACATGAAATCCGGCGTGGTGTCCTCGATGCTCTATTGGGGGCGCGCGCAGCGGGAAGAAGTGGAGCACCGGGCGCGGGTCGAGGAAATCATCGACTTCCTGAAACTCTCCGATTTGCGCAAGCAGCCCACCGGCGCGCTGGCCTATGGCCTGCAAAAGCGGGTGGAGCTCGGGCGCGCGTTGGCGGTGGACCCGACCTTGCTGTTGCTTGACGAGCCGATGGCCGGGATGAACCAGGAAGAAAAAGAGGACATGGTCCGCTACGTGCTGGACGTCAATGACGAGTTCGGCACCACCATCGTGTTGATCGAACACGACATGGGCGTGGTCATGGACATCTCGGACCATGTCGTGGTGCTCGATCAGGGCGCGAAGATCGCCGAGGGGACGCCGGATCATGTCCGCGCCGATCCGGGCGTGATCGAGGCCTATCTCGGCACGGGAAATCATTAAGAGGATAGACGGGGGAAGATTGCCATGGCGGAGCTGGTCACCATTCCAGCCTATCTGCTGCGTAACGGCAGCGACGGCGGCTACGCCAACGCGCCTGCCATTCGCGAGAAGGATCTGGGGATCTGGCGGACGTATACGTGGTCCGACTATCTGGACAATGTGCGGGATTTTTCTCTCGGACTGGCGAGCCTTGGTTTCGGCGCGAATGACAAGCTCTCGGTGATCGGCAACAACCGCCCGAGATTGTACTGGGGACAATTCGCCGCCATGTGCCTGGGCGGTCAGGCGGTGCCCGTCTACCACGAGGCGATCGCCACCGAGATGAGCTTCGTCCTCGCCCATAGCGAGGTCTCGGTGATTGTCGCGGTCGACCAGGAGCAGGTCGATAAGGTGCTGGAAATTCGAGACCAGCTGCCGAACCTGAAATGGCTGATCTATGACTACCCGCGCGGGTTGCTGCGCTACGACGAGGATATTCTGAAGTCCTTCGAGGAAGTTCAGGCCTTGGGACGGGACTTCGGGGCCAAGAACCAGGGCTATTTCGAAGATGCGGTCGCCAAGGTCCAACCGGATGACGTCGCGCTTATCAACTACACATCCGGCACGACCGGCAGTCCCAAGGGGGTGTTGCTGAGCCACGCCAATTTCGTGCGTACCACCCAGGCTTATCTGGACGCCGAGGATGTTCGGATGTCCGATGATTTCCTTGCCTATCTGCCCTTGGCATGGGTTGGCGAGACGCTCTATGGCACTTGTGTCAGCCTGATGTCGGGATGCGCGACCAACTGTCCGGAATCGCCCGAGACATTGCAGCGTGATCTGCGGGAGATCGGCCCGACCGGCATGATCGGCGCCCCCCGGGTTTGGGAGGGCATGTTGTCGACCCTGCAGGTGCGGGCGTCCGACTCCTCTCCTCTAAAGCAGTGGGTTTTCAACTATTTCCAAGATGTCGCGATGGAGGTCGAGGCCGCCCGCGCGGAGGGACGTCCGGTCTCCGGCGGTCTTGGTTTGAAGCACGCGATCGGCGAGTTCATGGTCTACGGCCCGCTGCGAGATCAGCTCGGACTGCGGCGCGCGCGTTGGTGCTTGACCGGCGGCGCCCCGCTGGGCCCCGACGTGTTCCGGTTCTTCCGCGGCATCGGGATCAATCTCAAGCAGGTCTACGGCATGACCGAGATGACCGGACTGGTCTCGGTCCAGCCGGACGGCCTCGCCAACTCCGATACGGTCGGCCCGCCTTGCAAGGGCATTGAGATCAAGGTCGACGAGGGCAATAGCGAATTGCTGGTCCGGTCCGCCGGGATCTTCAAGGGCTATTTCAAGGAAGAAGAGAAAACCAAGGAAGTCCTGACCGACGATGGTTGGTACCGCACCGGCGACGCCGGCCTGTTGAATGAGAACGGACACCTGGTGGTCATCGATCGGGCCAAGGACGTCGGCAAGCTTTCCGACGGCACGCCCTTCGCGCCTCAGTTCATTGAGCTCAAACTGAAATATTCGCCCTATATCAACGAGGTCGTCGCCTTCGGCGACGGGCATCCCTACGTGACGGCGATGATCGCCATCGACTTCGAGGCGGTGGGCAATTGGGCGGACAAAAGCAATCTGCCCTATACGAACTATGTCGACCTTTCGAGCAAGGACGTGGTCCGCGACCTCATCGCCGAGGAGGTCCGCAAGATCAATATCGGCATTCCGGAAATCTCTCGGGTTAAGCGCTTTTTATTGCTGACCAAGGACCTGGATGCCGATGACAACGAGGTTACGCGGACCCGAAAGTTGCGGCGTTCCTTCATCGCCGAGAAATACGGCCCGGTGGTCGAGGCGTTCTACGGCGGCGCCCAGAATGTTGATTTGAAGCTGGATGTCACTTTCGAGGATGGTTCGCGCAGCCAGGTCGACTCGCATTTGACAATTCAGGACGCGGCGTAGGAGGCCGGACCATGGATGGTGATTTCCAATTCCTTTTCGAGCTGGTCACCAACGGCATCCTGACCGGGTTGATGTACTCCCTGGTCGCCGTTGGTTTCGTGCTGATCTACAAGTCGACCGACGCGATCAACTTTGCCCAGGGCGAGTTTTGCATGATCGCGGCCATCGTTGTCGCCGGACTGCTGCAACTATATGACCTGCCGTTGATTGTCGCCCTGGCAGGCGGTCTGGCTTTCATGTTGATTTTCAACTGGGGACTGGAGCGGGTCGTGTTGCGGCCGATGATTGGCCGGCCCATCGTGGCGATCATCATGGCGACGATTGGCCTGGCGCTTATGTTCCGGGGGCTTGGCCCGCTCGTCTTCGGCGCCGAGACCCAGCCCATCAATCTGCCGATCCCCGATGATCCCGTGATCTGGGGACCTTTCTTCCTGATCCCGATCGACATGCTCGGCGCCGGCATCAGCCTTGCCTTCCTCGCGGCCTTCGGCTGGTTCTTCATGAAGAGCCGCAAGGGCGTCGCCATGCGCGCCGTCGCCGACAGCCATCAGGTGTCGATGGCCATGGGCATCAATGTCGAGCGTTACTTCGCGCTGGCTTGGATGCTGGCCGGTGTCGTAGCGCTGTTGGGCGGCGTGGTCTGGGGCAACGCCATCGGCGTCGACACCCAGTTGGCGCAGCTTGGCTTGAAGGTGTTCCCGGTGGTGATCCTCGGCGGTCTCGACTCGATCATCGGCGTTATTGTCGGCGGTATCATCGTCGGCGTCGTCGAGGCCTTGGCGGCCGGTTATCTCGACCCGATCGTCGGCGGCGGAACCAAGGACTTCACGCCCTATGTGCTGATGATCATTGTCCTGATGATCAGACCCTACGGCATCTTCGGCAAACCGATTATCGAGCGTATCTGAGCGGCGGCGGAGTCAGTCATGTTTCATCGCGAGAGCGGTTACTATAAGACGACCTACGCGGCCGATATGGAGCTGTTTCCGCTTCCGATCACCAAAGCCGCGATTGTTGTCATCTGCGTGTTGTTCTTCGGCCTGTTCCCGGCGCTGATGACCGACTACTACATTTCGGTCATCAATCTCTGCGCGATCGCCGTCGTCGGGGCCTTGGGATTGAACATTCTGGTCGGTTATACCGGCCAGATCTCGGTCGGTCACGCGGCCTTCATGTCGGTGGGCGCCTATACCGCGGCCAATTTGGCGACACGTTGGGATTTGCCGTTTTGGATCACCCTGCCGGCGGGCGGCTTCATGGCCATGGGCGTGGGGCTGATCGTCGGCCTGCCGTCACTGCGGGTTAAGGGCCTTTATCTGGCCATCGCGACACTCGCCGCGCAGTTCATCATCGAATGGGTCATCAACCATACCCCGGCGATCTCCGGCGGCGTCCAGGCTTCGATCGAGGTTCCTCGGCCATCACTTGCCGGCTGGGACATGGATACCCAGACGGAGATGTACTATTTCCTGATGTTCTTCACGGCTCTGGCGGTCATCGGGACGCTCAACCTCGCGCGAAGTCGCATCGGGCGCGCCTTCATCGCGATCCGCGATCAGGACATCGCCGCCGAGATCATCGGGATCAACGTCTATCGCTATAAGCTGCTCGCCTTCGGACTGTCGTCGTTTTACGCCGGTGTCGCGGGGGTGATGTACACCTACTATCTGGGCATCGCGAATTACGAGATGTTCCAGCTGCCGATCTCGATCGATTATCTGGCGATGATCATTATCGGCGGGTTGGGATCGGTACTGGGCACGATTTTCGGCGCCGTCTTCATCACCCTTCTGCCGGTCGTGGTCCGGGTGTTCATGGAAACCGTCGGCGTCTATTTCGTCGAGGGCGTCTATCTCGCCCAGGTGATCGCGCAGATGCGGCTGATCCTGTTCGGCGGCCTGATCATCCTCTTCCTGGTTGTCGAGCCCGAGGGCCTCAACAAGCTCTGGCAGAACATAAGAAACTATTTCCGCGTTTGGCCGTTCTCGCATTAGCGAGGCCGGCCTCGACCAGACACCGGTGGTGTAACAAAGACAAAAAAGGGAGGTTAAGCATGAAACACGTAAGATCGGGCCTATTGGCCGCGAGTGTCGTGGCGGCGGCTACCCTGCAAGCGGCGACGGCGCAAGCTGACGAGATCGTCGTCGGCATGCAGTGTGACCGTACCGGGCCGACACAGACCGTCGGTACGTTCTTGTGCCCCGGTTATCATGACTATGTGAAACTGATCAATTCCAAGGGAGGCATCGACGGTCACACGATCAAGGTTCTCGAGATCGACCACGAGTACAAGGTACCTCCGGGAATGGAGGCCTATCAGCGCTTCAAGGCCGAGGGCGCGGTGATCGTCGCGATCTACGGCACGCCGCATACCCAGGCGCTGACCCCGTTGCTGCATTCCGACAAGATCCCCGGCACCAGCCCGGGTTTCGGTTCCGCGGCCGCGGCCAATGGCACTAAATACCCCTATCTGTTCCCGATCGCGGCCACCTATTGGTCCCAGGGCGCGGCGGCGGTGCAATTCGCCAAGGATCAGCTCGGTGGAGAGCTCAAGGGCAAGAAGATCGCTTATCTCTACTATGACAACCCGGCCGGGCGCGAACCTTTGCCGATCCTGCAAAAGCTCGCGGAGATGGAAGGCTTCCAGTTGAAGGAATTCGCCGTTCCGCCTCCCGGGGTCGAGATGAAGGTGCAGGTTCAGGATATCGCGCGCCGCTTCCGCGCCGATTTCGTGATCAACCACACCTTTGGCAAGGCGCCGTCGGTCTCGATCAACGAGATGACCCGTAACGGCTTCAAGCTCAGCAAGATGGTCGGTCTGGTCTGGGCCGCCGGCGAGTCCAACATCATGGGCGCCGGTGGTTGGGACAAGGCCCAGGGCTTTAACGTGATGCAGTTCGCCGGCGCCGGCTCCGATTACCCGGTGCTGGACGAAATCAAGGCGCTGTACAAGTCCGAGGGCAAGGATGCTCCCAAGGAGATGGATTCGACGGTCTACTACAATCGCGGCCTGTTGGCGGCGGCGCTGCATCTGAAGGCCATCGAGAACGCCGTCCGGGCCAAGGGCGGTAGCAGCGATATCACCGGCGAGGATGTGAAAAACGGGTTCGAGAAGATCCGTGATTTCACGCTCGATGGGATTCTGCCGCCGATGGCGATTACCAAGGAAGACCATGAGGGTGGCGGATGGGTCCGTATCTTCAGGGTCGAGGGTCAAGGCTTCAAGCCGATCACCGAATGGATGCACGGCTACCGCGACGTCGTCGTGGAGATGGTCAAGAGTCACTGATCCTAGTGTAACCGGTCGGCCCGGGCGTTCCGGGCCGGCCACCCCTTTCCCGGAAAGCGAGCCTTGCCGTGCTTGTCCTGAACAACATCGAAGTTATCTACGATGGCGTCATCCTGGTTCTCAAGGGTGTCTCCATCGAGGCCAACGAAGGCCGTATCACGACCGTTCTAGGCGCCAACGGGGCGGGAAAGACGACAACCCTGAAAGCGATATCGGGCGTGTTGCGCACGGAACGCGGCGATGTCACGCGCGGCTCGATTGAGTTCAAGGGTCAGAGAATTGACCGGCTGCGGCCCCATGAAGTTGTCAAGCTCGGGATTGTCCAAGTCTTCGAAGGGCGTCGGGTCTTCGCTAATCTCACCGCCGAGGAAAATCTCATCGCCGGCGGGCATATCGTCTCCAGCACCGCGAAAATGCGCGAGAACATGGAGAAAGTTTACACCTATTTCCCGAGGATCGCCGAGCGCCGCCATGTTATCGCCGGATATCTTTCCGGTGGCGAGCAGCAGATGCTGGCGGTTGGCCGGGCATTGATGTCCGATCCCAACATGATCCTGTTGGATGAGCCCTCGCTTGGCCTTGCGCCGATGATCGTCGAGGAGATTTTCGGCATTGTTCAGAGGCTGCGTGCTCAGGAGAACGTCACCTTCCTGATTGTCGAGCAGAACGCCACCCTGGCGCTGGAATTCGCGGATTTCGGCTATGTTATGGAGAACGGCGCGGTGGTCCTGCAAGGACCCGCCGAGGAGCTGCGTGGCAACGCGGATATCAAGGAATTTTATCTCGGCATGTCCGGGGACGAAAAGCGGAGTTTCCGCGACGTCAAACATTATCGGCGTCGCAAGCGTTGGCTCGGATAACCGCGATTTCCGTCATATCCGTTTCAAGTCGGTCAAAGTGTAGTATCACCGCGCGGCAACCTTGGGCCCGCCGGAACAATCATGCGTCTTCCATTTCTCCCCCGTAACCGCCGAAAGCGCCGCCAAATCTATGCGGGCACGGCCATCGGCGCCTGCGCTCTGGCCTTGATCGGCGTCATCGTCGTGGTGCTGTCGGGACCGGGAGGCTACGAGCCGGACGATCTGGAACGGCTGAAGACCGAGCGGAATTGTCCGGGCTGTAACCTGACCGGCGCGTCGCTCTGGTCCGAGGACTTCACCGGTCGTGATCTTTCCGGGGCGACGCTGGCGCGGGCCAATCTCTGGTGGACCGATCTCGGCGGCGCCTCTCTCGTCGGGGCGAACCTGTCCGGCGCCAATTTTTGGTGGTCGCATCTGGCGGGCGCGACCCTTGACGGCGCGAAATTGGAATGGACGATCCTGGGCCGGGCCATCGCCGAGGGGGCGAGTTTCGTCGGCGCGGATCTCACCAATGTCGATTTCAGTGGAACCACCCTGGTGGGCGCGAACTTCACCCGGGCCAAACTGTATCGCGCCAGCCTGCTTCAGGCGCTTATGAGCAAAAGTGACTTGACCGAGGCGAGCCTCGTCGAGGCGATCCTGCACATCGCGGATGCTCGCGACGCGAACTTCACGGGCGCGGATTTGAGCCATGCCAGTATCACGCGGGCGAACATGGCCGGCGCGACCTTGAGCGGCGCGACCTTCACCAACGCCAATCTGAGCGAGACGTCGCTTGTCGGCGCCACGGCGATCGCCGCTGATTTCGGCAAGGCGGAACTGCCGAATGTCGATTTCACCGGCGCCGATCTCTCGGGCTCCAGTTTCGTCGATGCCTCGGCCTGGGCGGTGAACTTCACCAACGCCAATCTGACGGATGTGGATTTCACGCGGGCCGGCTTGCCCGACGCGATCTTCGCCGGCGCGATCCTGTGCCGAACCAAGTTGCCGGATGGGATCGACAACTCGGGTTGTTGATTGGGGGGGCGGAATGTCCGAGCGAAGCGCGGCGGGTAGAACGGGAGGCGCGCGCGTCCAGGTTCCCTAGAAACCGCGCGACCCGTTGTTTTCAGACGATCCGCGGTCAGATCAGCTGCAAGAAAATAAGGACCAGTCCGAGCAACGACACCGCCCAAGCGCCTGTGCGAATCCAGGGCAGACCGATAATGTAAATCGGGACATAGGCGACCCGCGCCCAGAAAAACAATTGCGCGCCCAAAACCGTCATCTCGTTTGTCGTGCCCATCGCCTGAGCCACCAGCACGAGGATCGCGAATAGAACCAGGCTCTCCAACATGTTGCGGTGAGAACGGTTCGCTCGGCCGACCCAACCGGTCAATTCTGGCATGGGCTCACGGTTTCCGGCGAGCGTCGGCAGGCCGACCTGTGTGATGGCGCCTATGGCGGCAATAACTGTCTGGATGACGGCAAGGGCCGCGGCCCAAAGCAGGAGTGTAAACTCGATGGACATGATAGCGCTCTCCACTCTGATTGGAGCCCGGGAATGGGGCCTCCAAAATAGGATCAAAAGGATCTACCCAGCGACGGCGACCGAAAGAGTCTCACCGATTTCCTCGTGCAGGACAAGATCGGCGTAATCATCCAAAGGCGTTTCCTCGCGGTTCAGAATCACCAGCCGGGCGCCGTTCCGCTTGGCGATGAGCGGGAAAGACGCGGCGGGGTGGACCACCAGCGAGGAGCCGATCACGATAAAGAGGTCACAGGCCAGGGTTTCCTCCTCGGCGCGCTGCATCGGGCCGAGCGGCATGGATTGGCCGAAGGAGATAGTGGCCGTCTTAACCATTCCGCCGCAATCCCGGCAGACCGGCAACTCATCGCGGCCCACAAAGCTCTGCTTGATCACGTCAAGCTCGTATCGGCAGCCACAGTCGAGGCACGTGGCATAGCTGCCGTTCCCGTGAAGTTCGATCACCCGCGCGTCCGGAACGCCGGAATCCTGGTGCAGATTGTCGATATTCTGGGTGATGATCGCCGAGACGGTGCCCCGCCGCACGAGTTCCGCCACGGCCTGATGGCCGAGATTGGGTTCGGCTTGGGCGAAGGTTTCCTCCATCGCGAATTTCCGCCGCCAGGACTCCCGGCGCATCTCCTCGCTGGCGATGAAATCCTGGAATTCAATGGGCGCCATTTTCGTCCATATGCCGCCGGGGCTACGAAAGTCGGGGATCCCGGATTCGGTGGAAATCCCGGCGCCGGTAAAAACCACGGCGCGCTTGCTTTCATTCAGCATGGCGGCAAGCGAGGCCGATGGTGAGAATATGTTATCCAAGTCACGCATGGCATGAAGTGTAGCCCATGAACCAATGGGCGCGCATCAAATCATCGCATTGAAGGGCT
The DNA here is from genome assembly GCA_016780745.1 of Alphaproteobacteria bacterium. Classification (GTDB taxonomy): domain Bacteria; phylum Pseudomonadota; class Alphaproteobacteria; order Thalassobaculales; family Thalassobaculaceae; genus JADHLJ01. The sequence continues at coordinate 10,491 of JADHLJ010000136.1, forward strand.
TTGCATTGAATCCACCACAAAGCCGGTATATCCACTGTTCGTCGAACCGAACGCGGCGCGCGCCGTGAATGTCATGAGGAGCCCGACTTGGCCCAGCCGACCGAAACCACCGACCGATCCCCCGCGGGTGCCGTCGGTAGCGGCTCCCGCGCGGCGCTTCCTCGACTGTCGCATCTCGACCGGCTGGAATCCGAAAGCATCCACATCATTCGCGAAGTCGCAGCGGAGTTCCGCGACCCGGTGATGCTCTACTCCATCGGGAAGGATTCAGCGGTGATGCTGCACCTTGCGATGAAGGCTTTCGCGCCGGGCAAACCGCCATTTCCGCTGCTTCATGTCGACACGACCTGGAAGTTCAAGGAGATGATCCGGTTCCGCGACGAAACCGCCAAGCGGTTGGGGCTAGACCTCATTGTCCATATCAACGCCGACGGCGTGGCGAAGGGCGTCGGGCCGTTTACCCATGGCTCCAAGGTTCACACCGACATCATGAAGACTCAATCGCTTAAGCAGGCCCTCGACGCGGGTCGCTATGACGCGGCCTTCGGCGGCGCGCGGCGGGACGAGGAGAAGTCACGGGCCAAGGAACGGGTGT
>JADHLJ010000137.1 GCA_016780745.1 Alphaproteobacteria bacterium
CGTGCTCGGCGAGGTCTCGAAACGAGGTCACTGTTCCAGTAGCGGCGTTCAAAACTCCAGCGCTTTTGTGCATGACGAGCCGCGCCGCGAGTTCGGCGACATCGGCGACATCCACGTGGTCGCGTCGCTCCTCGCCCTCTCCGAATAGCACGATTTCCTCGCCAGCCTCCGCCAGACGGCGAAACCTGTTGGGCCCGTAGCCGTCATGGGGATCCGCGGCGCCGTAAACCAAGGTCGGACGGAGAATCCCAAGCGGGATTCCCAGCGGCGTCGCTATCTCCGCCTCCAGAACCAGTTCCCGAGCGCGATGCATGACGCCATGCAACGACCCCGGATCGGCGGGCGATGATTCGTCCAGCGGCCCGGGGCTGTCGGCGTAGACCGCGTCCGAGCTGACATAGACGAGATGGGCCGGTGGCACCCGATGGGCGGCGGCGATCACCGGGCCCAGCATCTCGAGATTTTCGACCAGCATGGCGTGGTTCTTGACCGGCGCTCTCGCGGCAACCAGCACGACGGAATCACCCGGCTCCAGCAGCCCCGAAAGGACTTCCTCGGCGTTCCGGGATCCGAGATCGACCTCCGGTCGGCCCAGCGGTAGAATCGGCGCGCCCATTTGCCCCAACCGGTCCGAGAGCGCCGCTCCAATGAATCCCCGCGCGCCTAGAATAACGACGCGTTTCGGCGCGGTCGGTTGGGCATGGCCATGTGTGATCATCGGCTTATCCAGTTTCGCTCGAATTTAGCCCGCGATCTCGCTTCCAAGCGCGGGATTCATGGAATGCGCTTTTAAATGACGCATTGGTAAATTAAAAGGCGTCCTCCCCTCCCATCGCAATTGTATCCAGGGTCGGGAGTGAACCCAGGAAGGGGCCTGAAATGGATTTCCGTTTAATCCATCATCATGTCGGCGCGCGTGGCAACGTCCCACTGCCATTGGACACCAGGAGCCCGATCCGAGGCGACTTCGCCGTATTTTACTACGACGCGGATGAAGACGCCTTGACCGATGCATTGCGCGAAAGAATTCAGGTCGGCAAGTCCAGCTTGTTGCCCTATTGCCTCGGCGCGAGAAGTGAAAAGCGCGCCTTCCATATCGCGAATGACTCCTATTCGAGCTCGCTCTATCCCTTCAACACGAAGTACCAGAATTTCACGAAAGCGACCTATCTCGGTCAATCACGCATGGGCGATAGTCACGCCACCGCGAGACAGATCGACGTCGATGTGGTGACGCTCGACGAAATCTGCGCCCCCAACGGCGACATACCCGCGCCCGACTTTTTATCCATCGACGTTGAAGGCGCGGAACTGGATATCATTCGCGGAGGCGCCGGATGCTTGCGGGATTCGGTGGTATGGCTTCGCTCCGAGATGTGGATCCATCCCGTTTATGACGGCGCGGCGACGATGGAAGTTTCCATGGCTTATCTTCGGGATGCCGGTTTTGATCTGTTCCACATGGCTCCATACGGCGAGTACGAAGCCGACAAGCTTACCTTCGGAATGCATGGTCTCGGCCAAACCCTCGGCGCGGAGGTCGATTTTCATTGCCAAGTCGACGCTATCGTCAACAACGCCGAGAACGGGCGGGATGCCGCGATCCTGAAGCTTTACAAACTGGCGCTGCTGACATTCATGCAAGGCGGCAACGGGCTGGGGTACCAAGCCTTGAAGCAGGCGGACGCGCTCGGAGGCACGTTCTTCACCAAAGACAACGCGACCAAACCGGCCAACTACCTAGCTTTTCTGGAAGAGGCCTGGATAGCGCTCCAAAACATGACCAAGCATCTTCCGGTGTTTCCCGATCTTGGCCAAGCCACGCATCGAAAACGAGAGCGCGTTTTTCGTTTTAAAAACGCCGATAATCAGGAGACCCGAGATAGATTGATCTCGGAGGATCGCGAGGAACGCAAGGAAATTGAAAACAATTACAAAAAAATGGTAGCTCGTGTTCACAAGCTCGCCTGGATGCCGGCGACGCCACTCGAAACCATTTTCAGGAAATACGGACTGGTCGACCAGGCAAACGAAATGAGCGCCAAGAGAAAACAACATTGCGAGAACTTCATTTCTCTCTTCTACTCCTTGGGAGAGGGCCCACTTCGTTAACGCGCAGCCGAACCCTCGGCCTCGCCCTCTCCCACTTCGCCGACACCAAGTCGGTACCATTCGAAGCCTTGGGAACTCGGTTTCTGGCTTTCGTAAACTCCGAACGGGTCGATGAGCACCCGCCCCGACATTCGCGCGGTTATATCCGCGAGATCGAGACTTCCGTAATCCGGCCAGGCGGTCGCGATCACCAGGACATCCGCGTCATCGCAGGCATCAAGCGCCGCCCCCACGACCTCAATCCCCGCCGGCGCGGCGCTCCTCGGGACAACCGGGTCATGTGCGCGGACCCGTCGCCCCTTCAATTGTTCCAGAAAGGCGATGGACGGGGAATTTTTGATACTGTCGGTGTTTTCCTTATAGGCCATGCCCAATACGGCAACCCTCGGGTCGATCACGCGATCGGCGGTTGCCCGCTCGAAACAGCGCATCAGCCAATCCTTGCGCCAGGCGCTATTGACCCGCCAGGCATCCACGGTCCCGGATTCGGTATCGGTCGCTCGCGACAGGGCGCTTACCGTCGCGAGGTCGCGTTCCAGGTTACCACCGGATATTCCAAGGCCGGGAGCCAGATAGGCCCGCGGACCGATGCGTGCGTCCAGGCGGAGCGCCGGCGCGATTTCCGACCAGTCGGCGCCGATCGTCTCACAAATCTCGGCCAGCGTGTTGGTGGTCGCGACCTGGGCGACCAGGAAACAATTGATCGAGATCTTGGCGAGTTCCGCGCTCTCGTATCGCATCGGCAGGATCGGACAGCCGCCCGCCGAAAGCGCCTCTTGTAATGCTTCCGGCAACGGTCGAGCCGGGTCCGCGCAACCGACAATATAACGCTCCGGCTTCAAAGCGCGCTCCACGGCTCGACCGAAGATCAAGGTCTCGACCTGATAGTAAAGCCGGTCGAGCGGTTGTTTCTGACATCTCGTGAAACCCGGTGGGACCTGACAAAGAATGGTAAGAATTGCCTCTGGACCAAGCACCTCGATAACCCGGTCCAAGAGATCTTGGATACCGTCCAGTTCGCTCACGCCACGCTCATCCGTCGGTACGTCGGCCGCGATATAGACCAGATCCGCCTCGGAGAGATCCGCGATATCCGAGGTAAAGTTCAACCACGCGCCATGCCGCTGGAGAAGCTCACGCAGGTCCGGCTCGGAGACAATCGGATCACCGGCGGCGAGCCGCTCGATCCGAGCTTCATCGGCGTCCCAAGCGATAACCCGAAAGCCCCTGCTCGCCAAGCCCGCGCCGGTGACGATGCCGAGATGCGTCAATCCCGCGATCGCGACCGTCGTCATGGCGCCAGGATCTCGTGTTCGAGCCTGTTGAAAGTGTCTTGCAGCCAACGGTCTCCCGAAAGGTCGGTGGATACGCCATGGGCGCATAGATTTTTGAAATGCGCGTATTCCAACGCCCAGGTCGGATCGGATTGCACGAGCGTTCTAGCGTCCTCGGGCGGCCTGCCGCTGGGAAGGACACGGTCGCGAACCGTGAAATGCGTCGGGCCCCATTTGCAGAGCGACTCAATATGCGCGCTGCCCTTTTCGCCATAAAGATCGCAGGTAAAATGATTACGCCATGACAGCAGGCTCATCTCCAACTCAAGGCGCGGTTCGCCCTGGCGCGTCGCCAGGATTACATGATCAGGCGCGTTATTCTCGAACCGGTTGGCGGCGACTAAGTGAACATCATCGGACACCGTGCCGAACCAAAACCGCGCGGTATCCAGAAGATGCGAGCCGAGATCAGGCAGCACTCCGGCGCCCTTGTCGCGCCAGACGGAATCGCGCACCTGACGGGCCGTGCCGTTGCCGTAGAACATCCGACAGTGATAAAGCCGCCCGAGCCGGCCCGACGCAATCAGATCACGCATCGCCTGAAAATGGGGCTCGAAACGGTGGTTGTAAGCGGTGTAGACGACAACCCCGGCCTCGCGGGCCTGGGTTTCGAGATCCCTCAAGCACGCGGCGTCCTCGGCCCAGAGCGGTTTCTCGACCAGCACGTGCTTGCGATTGCGGATGCAAAAATCGATCAGGTCGACTTTCGGACCGTCGGGAATACAGGCCAGGACGCCGTCATAGCTATCGAGCGGCACTGTCTCCAAGGACTGGTGGTTGGCTTCGGAAATCACCGGATCAACCGTCGAGACACACTCCGCGCCGGCGATGGCGCGGCGCTTTGTCCCCTGTACTCCCATTCCGGCCACGACGACCCGCATGATCTCTCCCGTCCGGCGCGACGCTATCGAAACGTCGCCTGTTGCTCCACCATGTCGATCTTGGCGAGCACATCTTTCGGCGTCACCGGGACGTTACCATCCTGCTCGCACTCCACCGCGGCCGCGAGCGAACCCAGGATCGTCGCGGTCACCGCATCGTCCCGAACCAGCATGGACAAGGTCGCATAGGCCAACAACGCGTCACCGGCACCAACGGGGTCACGAACGTTGTCCGCGAAACTATCGATGATCACTGCGTCGTCGACGGCCTGATGATCCGCGTCACGACAAGTCAAAACCCCTCGGTCGCCAAGCTTAAGCATCAGGGTCTTACAGCCGGCCACGTCATAAAGATGAGAGGCCAGAGGGCGAATGTGAGAGTCCTGATCACCGGTGCTGAATCGCGCCTCACGCTCATTCGGCGTGATCAGGTCAAACCCGTGAAATTCGGTAATGTTCCCCCACCGGCTGGCCACTTGACTATCGGCGACCCGGTAAACGTCCTCGGGAATTGCATCGATCAGGGTCGGGATCGTCGCCCGACTGAATATCCCGTGGCGGAAGTCGCTGAACACCACGGCATCGGCCGGCGTGCCGGAAATGACCTCAACGAGGTTTGACAACACCTCGCCAGAGATCGGTCGATTGTCCAGCGTGTCGATCTTCAACAACCGGTATCCATCGGCGACAATGGCGTTCTTGTTCGTGGTCGGCCTTGTTGGATCGATATTCGCCTTGGTCTCGACGCCCGCCTTCTCCAGGTCGGCGAGCACGAAATCCTTGAGATCGTCATCGCCGAGAACCGTGGAGAACTGAACCTCCGCCCCGGCCGCGCGCAAATGCTTCGCGACGATCGCCGCGCCACCGACATAGTCGCGCCGGTTGTCATAACGCACGCTAATGGTGGGGGTCTTGGTCTGACCGCCGATCACCGATGTCTCGGTGAAGCTGTCGACAATGGTATCGCCGATAACATGGACACGCTTGCCCGCCAGATTTGCCAACGTCTCACGCACATCGTTGAAACCGATGCCTTCCGAGGTCAACAGGGTGGCGAGCTTGTCGTACTTGATGCTCGGCGGCGCGAGATTGATGAGATTGCTGGAGGAATAGACCAAATCGCCGGGCGTAAAGATCATCTCACCGCCATAGGATTGAACCAGGTTCATTTCCTCATGGGTCTTCGGCGGAAGACCATCCGCCACATATTCGTACCCCTTGGCGAAAAAGTCCGGCTTGATCACCTCGATATTGGCGAGCGGCGTGCGGTTCTCATCAATGATCACATGGTCGACCATCTCGAACGCCGCGAGGTTGAGGGCCCGAAGTTCTTGCGGGACATGCGGGCGAAATCGACCTTTTTCGATATGCGCGTCGCGGGTGAGGCTAACGATCAGGATCTCAGCCTTGGATTTCGCGAAGAGCATGTGCCGGAGATGGCCGGGGTGGACGACATCGAACACGCCGTGGCACATAATCGCCGCCTTGGCGCGCGGTCGCGGACCAATCGCGTCGCGAACCTGCTCGGGCGTCCTAATTTTGTGGCCGTAACGTTCCCTAAGATCAGTCATGCGGGTTTCCGTCACCCAAATACGTGAACCAGGTCCGTGTCGCTTCCGCGATCGAGTCCGGTTCCCAAAGCGGCGCGTCGCGCCAATGTTCGATATCCGCCATCATCCTCGCCACGCCCTCCTCGAAGGAAACTTCGGGCTCCCAACCCAGCTCGTCGCGGATCTTGGATATGTCCGCCCAGGTGCAGTCCGGCTCGCCAGGACGCTTGGGCACGTAGGTTACCGGTCCGCCAATCAAATCCACGAGCCTGTTGACCGGTTGAGGGTCACCAGCGCCGATATTATAGATCTGTCCAAGTCGATCAGTTTCGGCGGCGGCGAGAAAAGCCCGGGCCACATCGGTTACATAAAGAAAATCTCGGGTCTGGGTGCCGTCGCCAACCACGGTGAACGGCTTGCCCGCGAGCTTCTGTTTTAGGAAAACCCCGAACACCGCGCCGTAGGCTCCGGTTGTTCGGACCCTCGTGCCATAGGCGTTAAAAATACGCACCGAGTTGACTGGCAGGCCATAAACCTGATGCCAATGAAACACCGCCTGTTCGCCCTGGTTCTTGCTCAAGGCATAGGGGTATTGCGGCATAATCGGATGAGCTTCGGTGGTCGGCACAGCGGCAAGGCCATAACAGGACGACGAAGCCGCGTAGACGAACTTCTGCACCCCGGCCGCGCGCGCGCCTTCCAAGACCCGGGCCGTGCCCTGCACATTGACATCCATATAGTCCAGCGGCCGTTCGATCGACGGCACGATGTCGCCAATCCCCGCGAAATGGAAGACATAGCGAGCGCCGGAAAAGATGCCATCTTCCGGTTCAAGTGCGCGAATGTCACGCTCGTCCACCGAGAGGTCCGAGCTATCAGCGTGGTGTCGAAGATTGGCCGCGTGACCGCCGGTAAGATTGTCGATGACGCGGACGGCAAACCCCCGTTCCAGCAACAAGTCCACCATGTGGGACCCGATGAAGCCGGCTCCACCGGTAACGATCGCGACAGGCTTGGAGGTCATGCCGCGTTCAAGGCTTTCATGCGTTGAACGTTGAAGTATTTGTCGTCCTCCAAGCTCCCGGGGAGTTTCCCCTCCCGGAAGGCCACGCAGAGCTCGCGAATGGCATCCTCGACCGTATGCCGCGGCTTGAACCCGATGGTCCGCGTGATTTTGTCCGAGTTTATATGATAGGAGCGAAGATCATCGCTCGGCGTGGTTTCGATCTCGATTTTCTCGCGACCCGGAACTTCTTTCTGGACGATGTCCTGGACCAACAGCGCGATGTCCATGATCGACATGTTCTGATAACCGGCGTTGAAGGTTTGGCCGGCGATTTTCTCGGCGTCGATCTCGAGCAAGAGCTTATAAAGATCGCACATGTCCTGAATGTTCAGGTTCGGTCGCAATTGCGTTCCGCCGAAAACCGTGATTTTGCCGCGATTGACCGCGTGATTGGTCAAGATATTCACGGACAGATCCAAGCGCTGGCGCGGCGCGTAACCGCAAAGCGTCGCGGGACGAATGGTCACGCAGGTGAAATCCTCCGATTGGTGCTTGAAGAGCAGCGGCTCGCACATCCCCTTGAACTTGTTGTAGAGCGTGAGCGGGACCAGCGGGTGGTCCTCGGTAACGTTCGGGACTTCGGACACCCCGTAAACCGAACTGGTCGACGCATAGATGAAACGACGGACACCCGCCTGTTTCGCGGCGACAACCAGGGGCTCGAACGCGTCGAAATTCACTGTTTCGCTCAACATCTCGTCGAGAACGAAACTGGCGTCATTCGAGATGCAGGCAAGATGAATTACCATCTCTATTCCATCAAGCGCGGCGCTCAATTTCTCGATATCCCGCAGATCTCCGCCAACAACATTCAGCCGCGGATGATCCATCGGCAGGAAGCCGCTACCGTAATAGAGGATGTCGTAGACCGTAACCTCGTGGCCCAACTCAAGGAGTTGTGGGATGAGTCGACTACCGACATAGCCGGCGCCGCCGGTGATCAGAACTTTGCTCATAGGACGTCCCTTAAGTTTTAGTCGCGAGGCGAAGTCCACGAGACCGGGGAACCGGTGAAAAACGCAATGCGGTACTATCCCCGCCGCGATGTCTGAAAGGTCGATCGCGCCGCGAGCATCGGTTATTGCGTGGAGCCTTGATCATTACGCATGTAATAAGACCTAAAGAGTCTGCTAGCAAGGGGGATCGCGCGACGATGACATATGATACAACGGACATCTGGAAATCCCGGAAATCCAAGGGTTTGCGCTCCATGGGCCTAGGGAAACACCCCGCATTTCGGATATGAGTGGCGGTATGTATCTCAACGTTCCCAAACGGCTGATTCGTGACGGGTACATTCGACTGGATGGATCGGCGCGGCGCGCGAAAGACATTTCGAGGGATTATGTCTTGTGTATCCCACTCGATATGCTGGAAGATCCGTCAACCCAAATTCTGTTACGCGCCGAGTTTGCTGGCCCGGGCTATGAAACCGAGGAGCGACGCCTCCTGGACACGCTATTGCCTCCGGAATGCCTGTTCCTGGATATCGGCGCGCATTGGGGCGTCTATACCCTCCATGTTCTTTCAGCGCGGCCGAGCGCGCGTGTCGTCGCGGTCGAACCAGATTCGACGAACTTGAGCCATCTCCGTAACAATCTGACCGAGAACGGCCTCGATGATCGCGTCGAGGTCGTTGACGCGGCGATTGCCGCGACCACGGGGCGAGGCTGGCTCCGTCGCAACACCTCGATGGGGCACCACTTGTCCACAACACCAGGCGGAGGAGCCGCGCGAGAAGTCAAAACAACAACCATTGATGCAATAGTTGAAAAATTTGATCCGGCCGATAAACGCGCGGTATGGATCAAGATGGACATCGAGGGACGTGAGTGGGCCGCCTTCAAGGGTGCCGCGCGCTCACTTGGTCGAGGCCGGATCGCGGGGGTGTTGTGGGAAGCGCGTGTAGGCGGTGTCGCGAATCCCGACGCGGCCGTAATTACCGATTATTTGCGAAACCTTGGAATGACGACACGCGCCGTCAATGACGATTACCGACTGTCCGTTCGACGTTCCACAAGCGAAGATTGACACGAAAGTCTCAAGGGAGTGCGATCATTTCCAGTGTCATTGTTTAGTCAAATTTCTCAAGTGCATGCATTGCTCGGTCCGCGGCGCGTTCCCAAGTAAAGTTAGACCGGATGCGACGACCAGCCATCATTCCAGCCTTCCTTCCAGAATCCCGGTTTTCGTATGCGTTCCGCAACTGACGGCGAAGGTCCGCCGGATCGGGATCGGCCCACATCCCCAGATCTCCGTCGGACACGTCAAAGTAGGGCGTTACAATGGGCGTCATGGCTTTTGAAACCCGGAATGTCTCGGGACCGAGGAAATCAAGAGGCGCGCTATGATCAGTGGTGATCACCGACAATCCGCAGGCCATGGCCTCGGTAATCGGCAAACCCCATCCTTCCGCCCGGGATGGTGCGACGAAGACGTCGCTCGCGGTATAAAGCGAGGCCAATACGTCTTGGCGCGCAACGGGCGGAATAAACAGCAATTTCTCTGGATGACGAAGATCCAAGGATCGAAGTACTTCGGCGATGTCAAATTCCGGTTCGTGCGGGTTGTGACAAGCCAGGACCAGCAGTACATCGTCTCCAGGACCAAACTCAGCGTCAAATGCCCGTACCAGCACGGCGGTGGCTTTTCGTTCCTCGAAACGCCCGATGTTCAAAAACTTGAATCCAGGCCGGCTCGATATGACTTCTGTCGGCGGAACAGAGGGATTGAATACAAGTGGATCAATACCCTCTGGCACGACATGAAGACGGTTGGGATCGATACCATTGCGTGCCATTACGGCGGCACCCCATCGGGATGCCGTCCAAACCTGGTCGGCGCCGAGAAGCGGAGCGATCCAATCGTCCGGCAGACGTGTCGACTCCCAAACCGTATAGATTACCCGCGGCCCCGGAGCATCGCGCAGAATCGGCGCCGCCATGTTGCCATATAGAAGCGCAACCGTAACGATGTCTCTATCGTCGCGAATCCGCCGCGCGAGTTCCCGGTCCTTGTCATAGGGGCCATCGGCGTATACGAGCGGAGAAACAAACGTGGGTGTCCGGCGCGCCAAGGCACTAAAAAAGCCCCGCGCGTGTACGTTGTAACCAAAAGGCCCATCGAACCAACCGACCCCATGGACCAAGCGCCGGCAAGGAGAGCGGACCATAATGGAATTACCGTTTCGCGCCGCCACTATGGGTTCAGCCTTATTCATACGGGTGACGGGCTCGCGCGCGCCCTCCCACCAAGACTCTTTCCGAACACCCCGGAAGCGAAGCATCTGAAGCCAGAGTGTCGCGCGAATGTTTCAACCAGCGAGCTCATACAAAACAGCCCTATTCCACTAAGTGGCAAGTGCAAGGTATCAATCCATTCAGGCATGATCCTAGCGGGAATATCAAACATGTTTGCGAACTCCGGGAGAGCCGATGGCGACGTTCACCACCTAGAGGCGGTGGCATCGGTGGTTTTCGAGGGCCGTGCTCGCATGATCAGCCAACTGGCGTCATACATCCTTGGGACGCGGTTCCATCCACCTTGGCGCGACACAGGGCGTGTCATTTTTACAACACGCCTGACGGAAACCGCCCCGCCACCCCCGGAAAATCGCGGTTTTACCGGTGATTAGGCGCTTGCAAGGTACCTAGTTTCGGTGTAATTAGAACGCGAACTGGACTGGTCTCGGGCTGGCTTCAGGTTATTTGGCTAACTGACTTGCTCATGTTACGGATCATCGCGATGGTAAAAATCGCGAATTCGAAAGCAACCAAGTCATGCCAAGAGAATCGGCTTCGATGCGCTAATGGGGACTTTCAATGGCATCAATCACCGGAACAACTTCTTCCGACAATCTTACAGGCACGGGTAACGCCGACAGCATCACGGGCCTGACCGGGTCCGATACCATCAGCGCTCTTGGCGGTGCTGATCTGATCTACGGCAACCAGGGCTCGGACAGCATCCTCGCCGCTGGCGGCTCGGACACGGTGTTCGGCGGTCAGGATCAAGACGTCGTCGACGGCAGTGACGGCAACGA
>JADHLJ010000138.1 GCA_016780745.1 Alphaproteobacteria bacterium
GGGCTGTTGTCTCCATCACGCCGGTGATGGCTGAGTGCTTTCAGTAATCCGTCGACTGTGGCGCGAGCTCGGGCGTATGGGGAGCCTGGGCGCTAATCGCCTGGAAGGGTTCGGTTTCCTCGTCCGGCACCGGGTCCTTATGGATAACCCGCCAGACCACGAAGCCCGCGAAGCCGATGCCGACCACGATGGTGACGAACATGAAGGCCTGGGGTCCAAGAACGGGCGTGAGCGCGGTTGCGAGCCCAGGTAGAAGGAAGCCCGAGACCGACCAGGCGATCAGCAGGGTGGCGGAGAGCGAGACATAATATTGCGGGTCGGCCCGGTCATTCGCGTGCGCCGTGGCAACCGAATAGAGGGTTTCCGTTGCGCCCGCCCAAAGCGCGAAGATCGCGATCAACCAGATCAGGTCGGCCCCGTTCGCGCGGGTCGCGGCGGCCGCTCCCGCGATCAGGATGATGGTGGCGAGTATCAGGACCCAACGCCGGTCGATCTGGTCCGAGAGCCAACCCAGGGGGAGCTGGATCACGATCATGCCGAGTTGCATGAACAATAGCAGCGCGGCCACGTCGTCCTTCGCGTAACCCGCGGCGGACGCATAGATCGGCGCGAAGCCCTGGACGAGCAGGGTCAGGCCGCCCACGCAGGAGAGCGCGACCAACGCGACCGGGGAAATCCGCCAGACGGACCGGAACGCGATCGAGATCTCCTCGGGAGGCGGAGGCGGCGGCAGGCGCGTGAGACCCACCGGCAGGATCGCCAGGGTGATGAACGCGATGGTTAGCAACGGCGCTCGGACTCCGTCGAGCGAGATATAGGTCAGCAGATGCGAGCCCAGACCGAGCCCCAACACATAGGACATGTAGAACACCGCGATCACCCGGCCGCGCAAGGCATTGCCGACAGCGTCGTTGAGCCAACTTTGCGAGACGATAAACAGTCCGGTCGCGCTGACGCCATACACAATCCGAGAGACCAGCCAAAGCGATACATCTGTGCCGAGAGCGATCAACATGACCGAAAACGCGAGCAAGGAGGCCAGCGAGGCAAAAACCCTGGCATGGCCAACCGCCCGCACCATGCGTCCGGTCATCAGGCACCCGGCGATCCCCCCGGCCGACATCGCCGTCAACATGGCGCCCGCCACCCAGGGCTGGAAGCCCACGGCCGCGAGTTTGACTGGGATATAGGCGAACAGGAGCCCGTTGCCGATGGCGATCATGCACATCGACAGGACGATGCTGGTCACCGCGAAGGGTGACGACGGCGCGGCGATGGCTACCACGGCGTGCTCCAACGATTTAGGGGGCGCCGGGATTGGAGGGTTATGCCTCCATCCTAGGTCGCTATAGATCTGAAATTAGGAAAAAAATCGCGAGCCGTCGCGTCTGCATCCGACCAAGAGGTCGCGTTCGGAGCAAGGTTGTGAGAAAAATTTACGGGACTAGGCCGACAAGCGAAAGGCCGGCGCCGACTTCCCAAAAAGTCGCGGCGTTACTCCGCCACCGCCCCCGCTTTTTCCCAGGCGGATATCACCGGATCGCCCTTGATCAAGGTCCGGTGCATGACCCGAGCCTGGGAATGATCGACCGGCGAGCGGGCATGCATGGTGCAGCGATTGTCCCACATCAGCAGGTCTCCGGCCCGCCAGTCATCATGCGTCCAGTTAAAGGCGTCCCGCGTGGCCGCGTCCCAAAGCCGCGCCAACAGCGCTTCGCTATCTTCGTCACACAACTCGACGATATAGCTTGAGGGCCACTCGTAATGACGCCCGAGATAGAGTGCCCGCTTGCCGGTAACCGGGTGGACACGCACCAGCGGGTGCTTGGGGCCGGTGATGTCATGGCGAGACTTTGGTGGCTGTTTCGTCGGCCGCAATTTCGCCGATGTGTTGCGGTGGTCATCGTGGACACAATGTTTGCCTTCGATCTCCGCCTTCAGGTCATCCGGCAGGTTTTCATAGGCGAGGTACTGGTTGCTGAATGACGTCTCGCCGCCGCCATTGACCGGTACCACATGGGCATGCAGCAGGCTGCCGGTCGGCGGTACTTCCACATAGGAGTTGTCGGAATGCCATTTCAGGCTAAGGCTGCGGTCGGCTTCGGCGGCGACGCCCGCCTTGCCTTGGGAGTCGACGTTCGAAATGATCGAGATCCCGGGCCGGGTCGCGACCCGGTCATTATCCCCGGGCTTGACGCCGGCCTGTATGAAGAAATCCCTTGATTTGGCGGCTTGTTGGCCACCGAACAACCCCGCCGTCGCGAGCAATTGATCGTCATCCAAGCTTAACCCACGGAACAACAACACGAGATGCTCCGCCCAAATCTGGACAATCCGGTCTCGCACCTCGTCCGGTACCGGGCGGGCGAAATCGACCCCACGAACCTCGGCGCCCAGTGCGTCGCCGGACGGGATGACTTCGATCGCGGCCATTGTGTTAATTTCAGCCATTTAATGCCCTTTCCCTGGCGGCGCATTTGCATAGACCAACGGGTGCTCGGCGGCGCGCCGCCACCTGAGTGACGGCGCGCCTCCTGGAAAGCGAAGGGAAACGTTTCGAACCGTCGACCGTTTAGAATTTATCCTGCACTTGCGCCGCCACTTTAATAATGGCCGAGGTCGCTTTTTTCACCGCTTTTTGAAGGTCGCCAAGCTCTTTCTTCGCTGCCACGACCTCATCTTGCAGGATTTTCAGGGTCTTACCGAGCTCGGCCTTCTGACTGTCGAGAAACACCGTTATGCCGGTTGTCAGAAAACGAGCTTCGCTTAGCCGTGATTTCAGTTTTGCGTCCAAAACTTTCCTGTTCTCGGGCTTGCTTAACTGATCTTTTTGGGTTTCCTGAATTTTTTTCACGTGGTCGGAAAACTGGGTGTTCGCCCTGTCGGTGAATGGTTGATACGTGTTTCCGAAATCCCCCGCGACCATTGCCAAAGTGTCGAACTTTGACTGTGCGGTCGCGGGAACTTTAGTGGTATCTCGCGCCAGTTCCGCGATGGTCGCGCTAAAACTCGAGAATGCTTCACGAACTTGATCAGCGCCGCGCCTCGCGAATTCGACAGGTTGATTCACCAACTCCAGAGGGTCGTTAGGGTCCGCTTTTTTCTCAGGCGTTCCGACGACCGGAAGCCCGTTCAACACGGTGTCGGGGTTGATTTTCGCGAGTTTGTCGACGTCTCCCCCGGCATTTTGAATCGCAATCAACGTACCGACACGTTTCATGGTGCGTGTGGCTTGGGAGAGTCCCGGGTCGTCGATACGCTCAATGGCCTTTTGCGCGATCTCAAATCCGGTGATCATGTGACAGGCGGAATGGTAGGTGATCGCGTCCTTGATCGCCGCTTGTACTGGATAGATGCTTGTATCCTTTGATCGACCTTCCTTAACGATACGATCGTAAAGGTCCGCTCTTTTCGTTTCTATACCGGCGATGACAACTTGGGTCGCCAGGTTCTGAAAATAGACATCGTTGGCTTCCGCCCTTATGCCGCTCAGAATTCCCGAGGCGGCGGAAAGTGATCTCACGGTGGACACTGGCGTGAAAACCGACCCAAGAACGCCCGTGACCGTGGAACCGGCGCCGAGCCAGAAGTTATAGTTCGTGCTGCGATCATACATGATCCGCTTGAACTCATCGCAGGCTCGCGCCGATGCCCAAAGCAGTCTCTCTTGGATGCGGTCCCTGCGTGCCTTTCGTTTCGGTTCATCCAACGATTCAGTTGCTTGATACTGTGCCAAGGCGTAGTCAAATCTGTCGGACATCGGCAGGGAATCCCATGTGGGTAGGAAACCCTTGGCATTCTTGGCATTATAGTTAGCGCGGGCGACACCGTCGGGATCGAGAATCTTGACGAGGTCGGGGTGCTCGACTTTCTCATCCTCGTGTTTTTTCAGGAGCGATCCGCCGCTTGATGAGCTGGGATGGGGGTCATTATAGAAATTCTCGACGGTGTCGCATGCCGCAAGCGCGAAGCTAGAGAGTGTGACCAGCGCGAGAATTCGGATGTTAAATCTTTGATAAAGCATTTATTCCTCCCTAATCGAAAACAGGGTATTATTGGATCCAATATCCTTCAATGATTTTCTAAATGGGAAATTGAGAAATTCGCATTGATGAGGCATGGCGATAAGATTTCAAATTTCCTACGTTGAAATTACCCTGATGCATAACGTAGACATGATGCGAACCCATTTTCCGTCATCCAGTGACGCGGATTGTCCCGCCCCGGAGGCTGGGATAGGATGCGGTAACTCCAGCTTCGAGAGGCGGCGCGCGATGAAACGATCGAGAACCCTGACCCTTGCGCTAATGAGCGCGACGGCGTTGACGCTGGCGGCCTGTGACAATCCCGAGGAAGTGGCGGTCTTCGAGAACGCACAGCAATGCGCCACCCAGGACGGCTTCGATATCGCGGCCTGCGAGGCCAATATGAAGCAGGCCCAACAGGAACATGTTCGCGTCGCGCCGAAATATACCTCGGTCGCCGATTGCGAGGCTGATTTCGGCGAAGGCCAGTGCGAGGACGCGCCGCAAAGGACCTCCAGCGGCGGCTCGGTCTTCATGCCGTTGATGATGGGCTACATGATGGGGAACATGATGGCGGGCCGTTCCGCCGGCGTCGCCACCCAGCCGCTTTATCGCTCCAAGGACGATCCGAAGAATTTCCGCACCGGCGACAACCAGAAAGTCTCCGGCAAGACCGGTGTTTCCAAGGTGCCGGGACAGGTCGCGCGGGCGCCGAGTACCAAGACCTCGACCATTCGCCGTGGCGGCTTCGGGTCGGCGGCCCGGGCATCCACCGGCGGTTTCCGGCGTAGTTTCGGCGGCTGATCGACCGTCCCATGCAGCGTATCTCCATTGCCGAGCGCGACGACTGGAAATCCCAGGCCGAAGCGCTCGGCTTCAATTTTCATACCCTCTACGGCGCCGCCTATTGGGATGAGACAGCGTGCTATCGCTTTAGCCTGAAACAGATCGAGGACGATATCGAGGACCCGAGCGGCGAAATCGAAAACATGTGTTTCGATGTCGTGGCCCGCGCGATCAACGATCAGGAAGTCCTCGAGAAACTGGCGATTCCCGAGAGCTATTGGGACTATATCCGCGCCAGCTGGATGGGTCAGGATCGCAATCTCTATGGCCGGCTCGATCTGTCCTATGATGGCAATGGCCCCGCCAAGCTATTGGAATACAACGCTGATACCCCGACGTCGCTGTATGAAAGCGCGGCGTTTCAGTGGGTTTGGCTGGAGCAGGCGATGGAACGGGAGATCATCCCGCCCGGCTGTGATCAGTTCAATTCCATCCACGAGACCATGGTCGAAGCGTTTCGGAGTTTCGGTATTCCCGATGGTCTGCACCTCGCGTCCTGCAAGGGCAGCAACGAGGACGAGGGGACGGTGCGCTATATCGAGGAATGTGCCGCCCAGGCCGGACTTGAGACCACTTTCGTCTATATGGAGGATATCGGCATCGACGCGTCGGGGCGGATGACGGATCTCGACGACATGACGATCTCTACTCTGTTCAAGTTGTATCCCTGGGAATGGGTAATGGCGGACGAGTTTGGTCAGGCCTTGCCAAAAAGCGGTGCCAAGGTGATTGAGCCGCCGTGGCGGGCGATCCTGTCGAACAAGGGGTTGCTGCCGCTGCTTTGGGAGATGTTCGAGGGACATCCCAATTTGCTTCCGGCCTATTTCGCCGCTGATCCCCGCGCCGCTGATCTGGAGGGCGGGTATGTGCGCAAACCCCTGTTCTCGCGCGAGGGAAGCAATGTCGAGATGGTGCGTCCGGGCGCCGAGACCCTGACGGTGGATGGACCCTATGGCGCCGAGGGCGCGGTGGTTCAGGCGCTGCACCCGCTGCCGGTCTTCGAGGGCAATCACACGGTTATCGGCTCCTGGCTGGTCGCCAGTCAGCCTTGCGGCATGGGAATTCGCGAGGATAACTCACCGATTACCAAGGACAGTTCCCGCTTTCTGCCGCATGTGATTCTGGATTGATCGCGGCGGGTTTTCGAGCTGCGTCTTTGCGCCCTCGAGATGGATTTCGAGGCGATTATCGAAATTGAAATCGGTGATGCCGGAATGGGCTCGCCAGGCTGTCGTCCTCGCGAAGGCGGGGACCTGTTTTCTTTGAAACAGATGCCTTCATTGACTGGTTTTCAAAGGTCCCCGCCTTCGCGAGGACGACGATAAAGATTTTGTCGGACGATGATGAGATTTGTGGCATAGGTTCTTGACCCTCCATCCTGGAACCGATCCGTTGCGCGCCTGACGCCCTTTTGATTTGCCCCTGGCGTGGCGCGGCGGCATGGCTTTGTTCGCGTTTCGACACGATTGCGTTCGAAGGGGAGGGGCATGCGCTTGAAAGTCATCCTATCGATCGGCCTTATTCTGGTCGCCGCGATGCTGTCCTTGAAATCTCCCGCCATGGCCTGCGGTCCAGACACTGATTGCCGGATCGGCGATCGTATTTATCGGGTTCGCATGCCCGAGGGTCATGACGGCGTGACCCGCGTTGGCGCGATCGTCTTCGCGCATGGCTATCGCGGCAATGTTCGGGGCGCGGTCCAGGGCAAGGGCTTCATCGCGCTGGGCAAGCGATTGGGTGTCGCGATCATCGCCACCAAGTCAGCCGGCCCGGACTGGGCGCTGCCTGGCGCGCCCTCCAAAGCCTCCAAGCGCGGGATCGACGAGCTCGCCTATTACGATGAGGTCATCAACGATGTATCGCGGCGCTTTCCCATCGACACCAGTCGGATGATGGCGACGGGGTTCTCCGCTGGCGGCATGATGGTCTGGAATTTGATCTGTGAACGTAGCCAACTCTTCGCGGGGTTCGCGCCGATCGCCGGGACGTTTTGGGAGCCCATGCCGATGGAATGCGCCGCGCCACCGGCCAGTGTTGTCCACATTCACGGCACCAGCGACAAGACCGTGCCGCTCTTGGGGCGACCAATCGCCAACACCCATCAAGGTCAGGTGCCGACCGCGCTCGAGATGTACGCGCGGCACGGCGGTTTCTCCGAGCCGGTTTCCGCCATCATCGATGGGTTGAACTGCCGCAACCGTTCAAACGTTGACGGCCACATTCTCGCTTTCTGCACGCATCCCGGCGGGCATTCCTTCAGTATCAGGCATGTCGAAACCGCGTGGCGCCTGTTGGTCAAGGCCGGCGGATTGTAGGGTCCTCAAACGACAGGCGCGCGGGCCAAACCGGTCCCGCGCGCCGTTGTTTTTCTTCGGTGAGTACCGTCGAAAGTCTAATTGGCGACGATCTCTACCTGCTCCATCATGCCCTTATCCTCATGGTCGAGGATGTGACAATGCAGGACGAAGTTTCCGGTGAAGACCTCGTAGCGGGACATGATCTCCACGGGGGGCACACCGTTTCCGGCGTTAACCCCTGTTCGATAGGTGTCCCGCCAGACAATCTGATTCTGGCCGTCGGGTCCCGGTCGTGTTGTTTGAAAGGGGTTAACGTGGATGTGGAAAGGATGCGAGCCGGTGTTGAGTTCCCATTTCCCGATCGTCCCCAGTTTAAGCTTCCGGGGCTCATTGTTCGCGTCATAGGGAATGTCATTCACCGCCCCGAATTGACCGACGAAGCTCATCTTGATGGATTGGGTCTCGCCTTTGTTGGCGGCGTATTCCTGCGGCGTGATATCCTTGATCGCCTTATAGCTGGCCAATTCGCCAGGCCCGCAGGGCAACCGCATGTCGTTCGCCGAGCCCGCCACCGTGATCCGCGCCAGCACTTCGCGCGGTTCGGCCTGCTCGTAGAGTGATTCCAACTGGTCGCTCTCGGCGTCCAGAACGAGATAAGTACCAGGGGCACTCGGCGCCTTGATCAGCACGTCGCTGCGATAGCCGGGATACAGCGTCACTGTTTTCCATGAATCGCAGCGCCCCGTCGCGAGGCCGTCCACCGCGATCTCGTTCAGCAATACCTGTTCAGGCGCTGGGTTGGACTTGTCGGCGTCATGGGCCGCCAACACGTCGGCGTTGACGATGCTGATCTTGATGGCTTCGTTGATGCCGCCATGGATCATTCGCCAGCGCTGAATCTCCCCGGGCCGCATCTCGATGACCGGGGCAATCTGGCCGTTGATGGTGGTCCGGCGATTATGGCTGTTCCACCACGACGATCCCAATGTCGAATAGTCGGTAATCTCGCCGTCCTCGTTATAGGCGATCTGTTGGAACAGCATGATTTTCTCGTTATCCGCGGCCGCTTTGATCTCGGGGACGTTGTCCAATCCACCGGGAACGATAAGCGCGCCGGCCATGCCGCTGGAGACCTGCATGGCGGTCGAGCCGTGAATATGCGCGTGATACCAGAAAGTCCCGGAGGGATGGTTTTCTGGAAGGTCGATCACCACGGGATACTCACCGCGCAATGTTGGGTTGAGATAGGGCAGATACTGGTTCTTGTCTTCCGTGTCCTCGGCCCTGGGAGGCATTTGTCGCAGGACATTATCCGCGATGCCGTCGGGGCTGACGTGAAAGCCGTGTGAATGGAAATTCGTGGTGTTTGGCATGTGCGGCGGGATATTCGGGTTCGCGCCGGGTTGATGCGGATTCTTGTCCAGAAAGTTCCGCACCAGAATTCTCAGGGTGCCGCCGGGATTGACCCGCATGGTGCCACCGGTGAGCCCGCCATTGTAGCTTCGAAGATTGACGTCGCATCCCGCGATCTTGTTGTGCGCCATTTTGACGTCCAGCAGGTAAAACGCCGGATTTCCGACACGCTGGATCGCATCCGCGCGTGGCGCGTTCTCGAACTTCTGGTTGCCGTCCGGGATCGGCTTTCCGGGATCCGCCTCGCAGCCTGGTTTCGCCGCCTCGACGGATGTCGCGAATGTGGCCAGGCACAACAGCGCGCTCGCGCCGGTGAGAGTCTTAAAGACATTCATGGTTGAAATCTCCCCCATATAGCTAACATGGTCGCGAATTGAGAGACTCTAGTGGATGAAAAAATATTAAACAAATCAAAAAATTGCCGACGTAAAACAAGTGAATATCAAATTGGAAATATAAATAGAATTGAATTTATGATGATTGATGAAGCGCTGGCGACGATCTTTCGCCGTGTCACCGCTCGACGCGGAAGATGGGGTGCGGTTGGTTTGACTGCCTCTTGGGTTGCCCAACCTGGCGGCTATGTCGCCGCCGCGTTTCGCGCCACCATGGCCTTGTAGAGCTCTCTTATCCGCCAGAACATCGGCCCTGGCTTTCCGTCGCCGATGACCCGTCCGTCGATTTCCACGACTGGGGTCTGGGCGCCGAAGGTGCCGGTCACGAAGGCCTCGTCGGCGCCGTAGGTCTCGACGAGCGAGAAGTTCTTCTCGAAGACCGGGATGCTGGCCTCGCGGCACACTTGGATGACCTTGGCGCGGGTTATCCCGGGCATGCAGTAATCACCGGTGGAGGTCCAAACTTCTCCCTTGCGGACGATGAAGAAATTCACCGAGTTGCAGGTCGCGACGAAGCCGTGCGGGTCGAGCATCAATCCTTCGTCGGCGCCGGCCTTGATCGCCTGGATCATCGCGACGATGCAGTTCAGTTTGCTGTGACTGTTGAGCTTAGGGTCCTGAACATCCGGGGCGCCGCGATGGACATGGACGGTAAACAGCCGGATCCCGCGATTGATCGTCGCCTCGCTCGCCACCTTGAACTCGGGGATGATGACGATGGTGGGGCCATAAATGCTGAAGCGGGGGTCTTGGAACGGCGTCTTCTTCTTGCCCCGGGTAATCATCAAACGAATATGCACGCCGTCGGTCATGCCATTGGCGGCCAGGGTTTCGTAGAGCGCGGCGACGAGCTCGGGCTTGGTCATGCCGATATCGAGATCAATCGCCTTGGCGGCCTCGAATAGCCGGTCCATGTGATCGTCGACGAAGGCAAGCTTGCCGCCATAGAGCCGCAGTCCCTCCCAGACACCATCGCCGAGCATGAAGCCGCTGTCGAAGACCGAAACCTTGGCCTCGTCGCGCGGGAAGAGCTCTCCATTCACATAGATCTTGATCGCGTCGTTGCGCGGATCGTGCTCACTGTCATGGGTGGTGGCGAGGGCGGTGGGGTCGATCATGTGGCCTCGGTGAAATATCGCATTGGATCGGCATACACTAGCCCAGAAGTCAGCCGAATGAACTCTTGGCGCAGGCCAGGATCAGGTTTTTCGAAAATTCCACAATTCAGACTAAACCTAAGCTTTCGCCTCTATGAGTCCTTTTTCGCGCGTTCCGCCGCGCAATCCACGTTCTCGCGAGAAAAACGCAGAAAAAGCAGCTCACCCACTTTCGGAAGCTTGCAAGCGAAGTATCGCGCCATTTTAAGATCCTTTCTTGTGTGGATACCTTGAGCGTAGTTCTCGATTAGCATGGCTATCGCCGTCGCTTGTTGACCTTCCGCAGCCTCCGCCAGCAGCTCCAATCCCCTTTCCACATTAGCGTCTTGATCCATAAACGGAGTGATCAGCATGCCACCCAGCAGGGCTTTTGCATTTAAGTTCCCAAGCTCCGCGCTCCGTTCGAGATGGAGTAATCCTTTTTGGTAGGCATCATCGTCGTCGGTCAGGCCGAGGAAGAGGCTTTGATCAAGATAGTGCTGTGCGATCGCGAACTCCGCGTGGCTAGGCATTTGTTGGGCCATCACCCGGTACCAGTTTAGGGTGACATTTGGATTCTTGGGGACAATCGTTCCGGACTCATACAATTTTCCCAGATAGAATTGAGCCAATGGGTGGTTTTTCTTGGCGGCGGCTTCGATAAGGGATAAGCCATTGCGCATCTCTTGCGAATTTGGATCAACGCGGTGTTCTGAGAGCGTCATCGGCATGTATGAACTTGTCGGATGGACAAAAGCTCCGAAGGATGTGAAAGCAAAAGTAGAGCTAGAGCTTTGGGTCCCACCAAAGGCCACACACAAGATCCATTAGAGACATTTACAGCAAGGGTGT